>JAEWWY010000322.1 GCA_023458835.1 Bacillota bacterium | reverse complement strand
CCCCGGAGGACACGGAGATGGGTATCAGGTAGCGTCAACATATTTTCATATCGTTTTATCTACAGACGGTGAAACCCAAGCAATCGCTTTTTTGGGTTTCACTTTTTTCTGTTCGAGAACACCCCATATATGCACCGAAAAGCAGCGGGGATTCCAATTTTATACATAGTTCGACCAATTATACGATCCTCTGATTGACAAAAAATTGAACTTCGAATATGATACATTACAGAATTGTTTTTCTCATATGCGATAGATTTCATGAAACACAAAAGATACAAACCTGAGGAGGAATCAGCATGCCCTACCAAACTGGTAAAAAATGCATGTCGGTTATTCTGCTGCTGGCAATGATGCTGTCTGCGGTTTTTATGAATGCATTGGCCGATCCTCCCCCAGCATTCGCAGGGGGTGACGGCTCACTGGAGAATCCTTATGAGGTATCCACCCAGGAGCAGCTTTATTCAGTCAGGAATTATCTGAACTCCCATTTTATACAGGTTAACAATATTGCGATCAATACGGCGTTATACCCGGATTGGTCGCCTATAGGGATAGCTGCCTCACCATTCACCGGCAGCTATGATGGCGGCAATTTTGAGATAACAGGTTTACGAATAAATACAACTGCGTCCTCAAGTTCCCACACTGTTCTGGGCTTGTTCGGCGTTGTCGGCCAGAGCGCAATGCTCAGCAATATCAGGCTTGAAAATGTGGATATCGATGTTGCTTCGGGAACCGGTCAATCGGTTCTATCATATATCGGCGGTCTTGCGGGTGTAAATTGGGGCACGATATTAAACTGTAATGTTACGGGCAGAATAGATGCCGCTTCCCAGCAGATTGCAGCAGGAGGGCTTGTTGGGAATAACGGCGGAACCAATCAGTTGATTTATGACCCCGCAATAATCACCGGCTGTACCAGCGGCGTTACGCTGGATATTACCGTAAATTATCAGGTAGCACACGTGGGCGGTTTGGCTGGCGAGGCGTTTACTGCTGGCAGCTTGATCACAAACAGCAGCAGCACTGGAGCAGTCACCTGCAGGGGAGGCTCTTCTGTCAATCAAACCAGTCCGAACACGGGCGGGTTGATCGGTTATGCCGGCGATACCGAAATAGAGAGTTGCAGCAGTGATTCTGCTGTGACGGCGGCAGACGCCAGGTCGCAAGCCATTGCGGGAGGATTGATCGGCGGTGTCGCGGGGAATTGTACTATCAGTAATTGCTTAAGCTCAGGCAACGTGACCGCGCTTGACGCACCTGGCTCCACAAATGCAAGAGTGTGCGCTGGCGGTTTGATAGGCTACAGCTTTTCTTCTTCCGTAATTACCAATTGCAGCAGTTCCGGTAATGCAATAGCTACGGGAACCGGCGCCTATCCCGCCTTTTCGGCTGTTTATTCCGGAGGCTTTTTGGGATTTGTCAGTACGGGTACAAACGCGGTCAGTATTTCACAGTGTTATGCTTCAGGCAATGCAACCGCAACTGTAAATACATACGGCTATGCATTTGCTGGCGGCTTTGGAGGTAGTTTTAAGAAGGCAAACGTCAGCAAAAGCTATAGCAAAGGCAACGCGCAGGCGGTGGCGGCCGATGGATTTGCAAACGTTGGCGGCTTCATAGGGTATATGGGGACCAACGCCTCATCATTAAGCACGCTTGCGAATTGCTTCAGCACGGGAAATGCCGCTGTCAACTGTGCAAGCAGTGAATTTGCAGGCGGGCTTTCCGGCGTTGTTGAAAACGCTGCCGTATCCTATTGCTACAGCGCGGGAATTCCAAGCGTGTCGCACGACGCGTATTTGACCAGATGCGGCGGGCTTGCGGGGTCCATCAATTCCGGTACAATCAGCAATAGCTTCTACGACAGCACCGTTTCCGGCAAATCGGATACCGACAGGGGAACGCCGATGTCAACCTCCGATATGACCAGGCCTGGTTTTGTTACCACGCTGGCGAATGCGGGTGCGGATTGGAAGCTTGTTTCAAATCTTAACGGGGGTTACCCGCTGATAGACGGTGTAGGCTTGGGAGCGCTTCCCACATCTGTGGTCACCTACAAAAACAGCGTTAATACCAGCACGGTGTACGGAACAGATATCGTGGCGCAAGGCTATGTCTTCTCGCAGCCTTCTTGGGTGAACCCGGAAAATGCAGGAAGGATGTTTACCGGCTGGTACACCGATCTATCCTGTGAAAATTCTTACAAGTGGAATTTTTCGGCGCAGACAGCTTCCGGTGCCGCCCATACGCTTTACGCTGGTTGGGAGACACCCCCCGACACGACTGTGCCGGTGGTTTCGGACAGGGCGATTACTGTGAACGCCGTTTCCCAGACGGGTGTGACGCTTTCATGGAACAGGGCGGCGGACGATATAAGCACGCAGGCCTCGCTTGAGTACCTTGTGTACTTTTCCGGCAGAAACAATCTTGACAGTGTCGCGAATATTGAGGCAAACGGCACAGCCGCCGGCAGCTATGCAACGGATATAGCAACGAAGGATGTCACGGGCCTCCTGCCAGGGACGACCTATTACTTCAACGTGATCGTGAAGGATGAGGCCGGCAATAAGACCAGCTATACAACAAAACAGGCTGCCACAAATCCGCGCCCCGGTACGGCATCCTATGATACGAATCTTGTCATCAACGGAAACGCTGAATCAGACGATAAGGTGATGGTGGGGTGGACCGCCGCAGGGACTGGATTTAAGGTTTGGACACCGGCGGATATCATACCGAATCCAGGCTCCTTAAACGGGGGGAATGTGTTTCATTACCACTCCGGAGCGGCGGCAGCGGAAAATATGCAACAGACGATCGATATTTCAAGCCTGGCTTCGGACATTGCTAGGGGCATGGTCAATGTCCGGGTGAGCACGGAAGCCAGAAAACATATGCACGATTCCAGCGTTACTGTTCAATTGGATTTATTGGATGATTCCGGCAGCATATTATTCACTTGTGCCAAAGACGGAATTTCAGCGGATGGAAATTATGACTGGAGCACGCTGACGTTCACGCTTAGGGCGATTAATGCCAATACAAGAAAGCTTCGGATTACGCTTGCTGCATCCATCAGCAACGCCAATCCATTGGAAGACTTTATCGAGTTTGACGGAGTGAGCCTCATTCTGACAAGGACGCCCACACTCACAGCGGGGCTGGTGAACCGTACTGGAGATACGGATGCCACGGTAGCATTTTCCACCGACAAGGCCGGAACTTATTACTATAAGGTTGTGGAAGACGCTCAAGGCGAGCCGGCCATCGACACGGTTACGCCGGGCACGGCCTGCACAGCGGGTGAGAATATCATCAGATTGGCTGCGTTGACGGCGGGTGCGAAAGACATCTACATCAAGGTCAAGGATGCCGCGGGCAATGTTAGCACCGCCTTAATGATCGACATTCCGGCGCATGTGCCATCCGATGCCATGGCGCCCACCCTGACGGCAGGAACGGTGGACCGTACAAGCGATACCTCCGCTACGGTGGTGTTTACATCCGACGAGGCCGGAATGTACTACTATGATTTTGTGGATGCCGGCACGGGGGAACCATTTATCAATACCGGCACACCAGGCATGGCCTGCGGAGCAGGTGAGACGGCCATCAGCCTCACGACGCTGACGGCGGGCGCGAAGGATATTTATATCAAGGTCAAGGACGCCGCCGGCAATGTGAGCGTTGCATTAAGAATCACTATTCCGGCTTATTTGCTGCCTGATACCACCGCGCCCGCGCTGACGGCTGGAGCGGTGAACCGCCTGAGCGATACCTCTGCTACGGTGTCATTTGTATCCGACGAAGCCGGAACATACTATTTTGGGTTTGTGGATGACGGCGGCAACGAGCCTTACATTGATTTAGGTGCGCCGGGTGCGGTCTGCACGGCGGGCGAAACTGTCATCAGCCTAACGGCGCTGACGGCAGGCGCGAAGGATATCTACATCAGAGTCAAGGACGCCGCCGGCAATGTGAGCGCTGCGTTGAAACTGGATATTCCTATATTCTTTATTCCTGTCACCTGCATTTTAGGTGTACCCTCAGCAGCAGTGGCAGGCATGGACCTGCCCTTGACGGGCACGGCCGTCCCTGCTGAAGCGACAAACCAGACCATCGTGTGGAGCCTCAGGAGTGCCGGAGCTACAGGTGCGAACATCGTCGGAAGTACCTTATCCACCACCGGCGCTGGGGTTGTAACCGTAACGGCAACCATCATAGGCGGCGCTTCACTGATCACGGATTATACCCAGGACTTCAATATTACGGTGTATACC
>JAEWWY010000321.1 GCA_023458835.1 Bacillota bacterium | reverse complement strand
AGCCATTCCTTGTCATGAAAGGTATCGGCGGCATATACGCCGTAGCTGGTGATCATGTAAGGCGTATTCAGATAATACAGGTAAACGGAATGCATGTTTTCGTCCGCCGCCTGCATGACCGAAAGCTTTGTCTGAATCCTGTTAAGGTCCCACAGGTCAAGGGCCGGATCGGCAATGAAGTATTTGGAAACCAAAGGGTCCAGCGCAAGCTGCAGCGAGGATACGGCCACCTTTCCCAGGGCATCATCCACATGAGTTTTCACCATGGCAAGCAAAGCCGTATTCGATTTTCTGATCTCCTGCTCCATCATATGCCGGGAAGGCAGATATACCAATGCCATGCCTCCTACGGCACATACGACGATAGCCATGTAAATAAACACATAGGCGGCAACCTTGTAGCGATCCAGGATGCTGCGTATCCATGTCGTGATTCGCTTCAATGGCATCACCTCCTTGGTGAACACAAACGCGGGAACGGCCTTTGCCGCTCTCGCGCATGGAAGGATATGGACTTTTTGTAGGGTGGGAAGAGGGCTGCCGTGCCGGCGGCACAATGGCATAAGTATGCAGTATATGCGCTTCTTGCGGCAGCCGCGCCGATGGGGCCATCACGCCTTTTCCATAACCTCGATATATTTTTTCGCCTCCGATGAAGCGGCTATAAAGGCATTATACAGCCCGTCGGCGTGCTCGCGCAAGGTGCGCTGCGAGTTTGTATATTTATTCTGGGTGGTAGCATAATCCAACTGCCTGATCCACTTTTCGGGAATGGAGGAAGCCCCGGTCAGCGCGCCGGAGATGCCGCCGGCCACCGCGGCCACGCAGTCCGTATCCCGGCCCATGTTGACGCCTGCCACAACGGCTTCACGGGTATCGCCCTTTACCATCTGGAAGATGCACATGCCTTTGGTAACAACCTCGTTGGCATAGCTGAAGCAATAGGGGATGCCTATGCCGCTGTACACGTTGTCAAAATAGCTGCGAAGCTCCCTTATATCCTTCATGCCCTTGGTTTTTTGCAGTTCCCGTTCCAGCTCGGGGCGCACCACCGTCTGGTCGCAGTGGGTGAGCACATCCTGGATCACGCTTTCCGCCGTGGCTTCCGGCTTGGTGGCCGACGCGATGGCGATGCCGGTGACGCACGCCCATTTCAGCCCCCGGCTATTGGAGGTTTGATAGAGCTGACCCACCTCCAGCACATCCTCTATGGCATGCTGTACGTGGCCGGCATTGATGAGGGCGATGGCATGGCAGGAGCGGGAAAAGCTGTTCAGGCCCGCATAATCGCAGTATCTGCCCAGATCCCTGGCGGGCAGTCCCGTTTTGGCCATGGCCAGCAGCACGCCCTCGAAGGGTTCGGACACAAGGCCCGCCGCGTCGGGGTTCATGTGGTCCAACCAGGCTTTGCGCACATCCTCCGCGTTTACGCGGCCCTGTTTTTCCATAATGGCGGTGATCATCAGCTTTTGCCGCTCCACACCGTCCTCCGTTGTGCCCGGCTCCCGCATCCAGCCGTTTTTATAGTGCATGTACGGCAGAAAATCCTCAATCAGGCCGTGCTTTTTCTCGATTACCGGCCAGAGGGAGCCTTCCTCCGGGGCGCCCATGGCGGACCCGATATGGCAGCCCGCGATGCAGCCGAAAAACTTTTCCCGCAAAGATACATTGCCCATGTTTTCCACTCCTTGTTTTCCGGGAGGATGGGTTTCACATCCTCACCCTCCCGGCATTTTCCTTACTTATTTGACCTTTTCATTTACCTGCTGCATCCATTCCGTACCGCCCAGGCGGTTGTATTCCTCCACAAACTGGTCGAAGGAATCAAGGTCGGCCTTTCCGGTGATGATCTTGCCATAGGCTTCTTCCACCAGCAGGTTCAAATCGGCGCTGTACTGCTTCTCCGCCTCGGTAACAATGCCGTCGGCCGCGTTGGTGACGATCTCCCATTTAAGGGAATCCCGGCGGGACTGCACCAGGTAGGTCTCCATCTGAAGCAGGGGCTGCTCGTTTTCAAAGCAGGAATACCATTGAATCCACTTGGCATCCACATCAAACTGAGGCAGGGTGTGGTAGGTGCCGTCGGCCCGCTTTTCCCAGTGCAGGCCCTGCACGCCGGAGTAGGCCGTCATCATGCCTTCCTCGGTGTGGTACCAGTCAAACAATTGCATAATTTCCTTTGCGTTCTGCGTGGTGGACAGCACAACGATGGGGAAGTTCACAATCCCCACGCCGCGCACGCCGGACTGGCCCTCGGGGCCGATGGGCGGGGCGATCCTGCGCCATTCCACCTTTGGATCGATCTTGCGCATTTCCGCCTCGATCTTGGGTTCCCAGGTCCACCAGCGGTGGGTGGAGCCGAACTGGTTTTTCATGCCCCGTTCGTTCAGCTCCGATTCCGCCTTGATGGTGATCCATTCGGGATGGATGAGCCCTTCCTGATACCAATCCCGCAGCAGCGCCAAAGCTTCCTTGGCCTTGGGGTTGATGGCCTGGGGCTTTAACGTGCCGTCCTCGTCCTTGTAGAAGTACCCGCGGTGCACGCCCATCACGCCAAAGGCGCCAAAGATGGGTTCAAACGTTTCCAGGCCGGTGCCCATCAGGCCGTAGGTATCCGCAACACCGTTGCCATCGGGGTCTTTTGTGGCAAAGGCGGCGTACACATCGTGAAGCTCCTGAAGCGTTGTGGGGTTTTGAAGGTTCAGCTTATCCAGCCAGTCGCCGCGGATGATAAAGTTGTACCGGTGCTCGCTGGTCCATACGGGGATGCCGTAAATTTTGCCGTCGGAGCCGCGCATGATATCCCATGCCTTTTCCGGGATGGCACTTTGAAGGTTGGGGCAATCCTTCAGGTAGTCATCCAGTGCCAGGAGCATGCCCTGCTCGGCATAATCGTATAGTTCCGACGTTTTGGAAAGGCGGATGGCGTCGGGCAGGTCTTTTCCGGACAGGATCACGCTGACCTTCTCCGCATAGTTGGCGGCGGGAGGCGCGATGTGCTCAAAGGTGATGCCGGATTTTTCCTCAATGGCCTGGTGAATGGAGTTCTCTTCGCTCAGCGGCTCAAAGCCGCCCTTGGTGAATACCCATTTGACCATCTTGTCCTCCGCCAGGCCGGAGGCGGCCGCCAGCAAAAGCGCCAGGGTCAGGAGTAGGGCCAGTCCCTTTTTCATGTTTTGTTTCCTCCTTATTATTTATCTCAAGAGGCCTCGGCCTCCTTGATTCACTTCATCCCTTGACGGAACCGATAAGGATGCCCTTGACAAAATACTTTTGCAGCATGGGATACAGGCAGATGATGGGCAGCATGGTG
>JAEWWY010000320.1 GCA_023458835.1 Bacillota bacterium | reverse complement strand
TAGTTAAGACCGGTGCGTTTGGCAAACGGAGGTTAATGTCCGGCTTCTTGGCCCGTTATCCCCGTACTTATGCCGGAAATGCTATCACGCACGAATTGGTTCAGAATAGGGACGGTACGCTGGGCGTTCGCTTCGTATCCGAAATCTTGCCTGCGTTCATCAAGAAGCTCCCAGTGTCTGATATGCGTGCCGAGAGCGATGAGGGTCGTCACGAGGTGAAAATCGCAAGCGGCATTGCCGGCTTTCGGCTGCGAGCAACGTTGCAGCTTTTTGGAGACGCGGCGCTTGGCGGGCTGTCGTTGATGTCAGGGAATCGGGAGCACAGATTGGATTTCGACCGTATGGCGCGAATAATCTCGACAATGCGCCCCGATCAGAATTTCCGTATGGGTGACTCGCGGCTGCAAATGAAGGGTGTTGACTTAACCTGTCCGGTTGGCATTGATCTGATCGTATACCGTGATATACTGGACCTCGCCTTAGCCAACGGCCGCGCGATGACCATGCGTTTGAGCGAAGACATGTCTCCCGGGCTCTCACTTTCCGTCTATGCGCAGAACGGCGCTCTTTCAATGATAGACATCACCCTTGAATCGCTTTAATAAAATTCAAGCGGGAATCTATTCAGCGTGTGCTTACTGCCAGAATAGGGACTAAGTTCGCGAGTTCAGTGTTGCTTATGCTACAAGAAAAGCCTTTGGGATAATCCACCAGTTCAAGCAACGCGCTGTGCCGCAAGAAAAAAGGGCTTCTCAGAAAAATGGATCATAGTCTGTGAATAGTACAAGCTCCTTTGTTTTAAGTTATTATTAATGCATGGCGATCGATCAGAAATGCAATACCCTATGTCTGAAAGGGATGAAAGGGACGCGCAATATGTGACTATCTGCATGTATGCCGGAACACGCAAAAGTGAAACCCCGGGCCTATAGTGGAAGCACATTCAAGGAAGCAAAACCCGCTTCGGAAATTGAACAGTTTGTGATAGGTTTTGTGATATTCTCCCCCTGCTTTTCTTACATCATCATAAGCTTAGCACCTTATGGGATGGCATAGGACGACATTGATAAATCCTTGAAAGTAGTCGATCAATATCAACCAAAATCAGAGGGGAAACATCCAAAACCGCTAAGAAAGGATATACCATTACGGTATATCCTTTCAGGGCCTGCGGGGTAAAGTAAACCACCTATAAAAAAGGAAAGGTTTGCTTGCCGCAATCGAACGGGCGCACGCACAGCTTCTTTTCTCTCTCACATCTACACAGGCGCTTTCCAATTCCACGCTCTACATTGAAAAAAAAGGAATGAAAGGCCTTCATGCGCCGGTTCGAAATGATCCTTTCGGATCATCCGCCCCAATGCTAGCATACCCTCGAAAACGCGGAATATGCGCGGATGTGATTTCAAAATTTTCTTGGCCTCCATGCGCGCATCCCGGGGTTATTGATCGGCCCCAAAGGTATGCTCTCCAAACCGCGTCTTTTCCCAGCAATCGTAACCGCGCACGGTAATGCTATCCGGCAATTCCTTAAGATCCAATGAGATTGTTTGCACAAACTGCGTATCACTCTTTGTGCCGTCCGGGAGCGTGAGGTCATATATACCCCCACCCACATCATCAACGCCGGCCTCGATAAGCTGTCCTTGACCGTCCAGGTATTCAAACCACAGCCCGCCCTTGGCCAACGCGGCCTCCGCTTCGGTTGCGTCCTGTGAAATGGAGAAGGTAAGCTCCGAATAGATACCGGCGTCGGTCTTTGTTAAAATAATCTTATCCACAGTCACGCCGGTCTGATCCACCGCCGCCGGGCCGGAATACTGCCGCTGCGTTTTGTGAACGTTCACCGGCAGATCAAAAGTAAACTGTCCCTTTTTGGGCTTGCCGGCGGTTTTCTCGTCTGCCAGATTGGATACGGAATAGCTGCATACCAGCGGGATCGTATCGCCTTGCGCCTCAAGCGAACCGGACAAATGTATCACCAGCGTCCCGTCTTCCTCGGCCAGAAAGTCGGCGCCGCCGTCTACATGCGCATCGTTCACACGAAGGCCAAGGCTGACGCGTATCAGGCTCTTCCCTTCTTCGGCCGCGGCCTGGGCAAAGGTTCGCTTGTCCCCTTCGTATACGGGGCCGGCATTGATGATCAAATCTTCCGGCATTTGGTCAAACCCCATTAAAAGAACTTTTCCCGCATCCTTAGGCCGTGCTTCAATGATGACGTGAAGCTGCGCGCCGTCATACAGCGCTTCCCTGACCTTGAAAGCTACTTCTGCCTCTTCCCCGCCGTTTTGGCTAATATTGGTCTGCAGCGCGTTTTTTGCCTCAGGCAGCATTTGCTTGTCATAGCGGTATTCCAAAAAGCTGAACACACCCCATTGATTGGCCGCGGCATAGGCCACGGCGGCCAGCAGCAAAACAGTCAGCGCCAGGGCAACCACGGTTGCCGCTTTGATTTTCTTCACCGGTTTATCCTCCTTTACTTCGCAGAGGGTAAAGGAGACCTTTTGTTTAAAGGCTTCCGGCGTAGGTCCGAACGTGCTTTTCCAATCTCTGCTGCCCATCCTTTACACCTCCTCGCCCAATACGGCTTTGAGCTGATTGCGCGCTTTATGCATCCGCGTTTTCACCGTGCCCTGAGGCACGCGCAGCATGGCGGCGATCTCCTTGAGCTCATAGCCCTCCATATAGTGCAGCACAACAGGGATGCGCAGCTTTTCCGGCAGGGACAGTACGGCATCGCGGAGCACAGGATCCCCGGCAGGGGAAACATCCCTGACCGGCAGCATATCCACGGGGATCTCCCGCTTCACCCGGCGCGCAACGCCATAGCATTCCCGGATCAAAATGCGGATCACCCAGGTTTGCATATAGGCATCCGCCCGAAGCTGTTCCCTCTTTTCCCAAGCCCTGCGGATGCACTCCTGCACCGCGTCCTCCCGGTCGCATGCCTTTGGCAGGATACCATAGGACACGCGGTACAGCGTATCCTGCATGGCGACGATGCGCCGGGCAAATTCCTCCGAGGTCATCTACGCAACTCCTTGTGCTTTGGTAAGTGACAGGCCTGTCATATGGTTAGAGGCGGAATGGAGGCAAAAGGTTTTTGGCATGCAAAAAGCACTTTCCCCATGATGAAGCAGGGAAAGTGCTTTTCTATGAAAGCATCCGGTTTACATCCGTTCCGGCGCCTCTATGCCGATCAGGTATAGCCCCTGCTTCACCACGTTCCTGACGGCCTCCGTCAGCTTTACCCGGGCGGCGGCCAGGCTGCCGCCCTCATCCAGGATACGGTGCTCATAATAGAACTTGTTGTAGGCCTGGCACAGGTCCGTGACGGCCCTGGTAAGGATGGAAGGCTCATAGCGCAGCGCGGCTTCCTTCACCGTATCCGGGAAGCGGGAAAGCTGGCGCAAAATCTCCTGGCTTTCATCGTCGGTAAGCGCGGCGTAATCAGGCTCCGGCAAGGCGGCATCCTCCGCCTTGCGCAAAAGCGAGCAGCAGCGGGCATGGGTATACTGCACGTAGGGCCCGGTCTCCCCGTCAAAGTTCAGCGCCCGGTCCCACCAAAAGTCGATATCTTTGATGCGGTTATTCTGCAAATCGGCGTAAATCACCGCGCCGATGCCCACCTGCCGGGCCACCTCGGCCTTGTTGGTAAGCTGCGGGCTCTTTTCCTCAATGATGCTCATGGCCTTTTCCTGGGCCCTCTCCAACAAATCCTCCAGATACACCACATGGCCCTTTCTGGTGGCCAGCGTCTGCCCTTCATAGGAGATCATGCCAAAGGCCACATGCTGCAGATCTTTGGCCCAGGGGTACCCCATCAGCTCTACCACCTTGATCCATTGGCGGAAGTGCAGGTCCTGCTGATAGGCCACCACATACAGGCATTTGTCAAAGTGATAGGTATCCTGGCGGTACAGCGCCGCGGCAATGTCCCGCGTGGTATACAGCGTGGCTCCGTCCTTTTTCAGGATCAGGCAGGGAGGCATCTTGTATTCCTCCAGGTCCACAATGGACGCGCCGTCGCTGATGGTCAGCAGGTTTTTCTCCCTAAGCTCCCTGACCACCCGGTCCATCTTGTCATTATAAAAGCTTTCCCCGGCATAGCTGTCAAAGGAGACCCCCAGCAGGTCATACACCTTCTGGGTATCCTTAAGCGTCAGTTCCTTGAACCAGTTGAAAATGCCGATGGCCTCCGGGTCGCCGTCCTCGATCTTTTTGAACCAGGCCCGGCCCTCGTCCTCCAGGGCGGGGTTCTTTTCCGCCTCGTCATGGAAGCGCACATACAGGTCCACCAGCGTCTGCACGCCGCCGTCCTCAATTTCCTTTTCCGTTCCCCAGTGCTTGTAAGCGGCGATCATTTTCCCAAACTGGGTACCCCAGTCGCCCAGGTGGTTGATACCCACGGTGGTGTACCCCAGGAAGCCGAAGATGCGTTTGAGGCTGTGGCCGATCATGGTGGTGCTCAGATGCCCGATATGAAAACGCTTGGCAATGTTGATGGAGGAATAATCCAGGCAGATGGTTTTACCCTCGCCCTCATTGGAAGCACCCCATTTTTCCCCGGCCTTGATGACCGCCTGAAGCGTTTCCTTGGCAAAATTCTCCCTGTTCAAAAAGAAATTCAAATACCCGCCCACGCAACTCAAGCGCGCCACCTGGGGCGCGTCAATGGCGGCCTGCAATTTAGCGGCGATCATGGGCGGCGCGGCCCTTAAAGCCTTGGCCAGGCGGAAGCAGGGAAAGGCATAATCGCCCATCTCCCGCTCCGGGGGTATTTCCAAAAATCCGGCAATCTCCTCCCGGCCGGGCAGGCTCTCCATTCCGGGCCAGGCAGCGCTTAAACCGGCTTCAATCAATGCGGCAATGCGGGCTTTCATGTCCATGGGCCATTCTCCTTTGGGCAGTTGGCAATATTGTACGGTCTATCTTACCATAGCAAAGCGCCCGGCGCAACGGATTTGGTATATAAGGTTTGGGGAAGGGTTTTTTTCAAAGAGCCTTTCATCCGCAAAGTGATATGGGGTATAACGGAAAGTGTGATATAATGCCCCTGAAAAACCGTGGGAACGTGAACGGGATTTATATGGGGCGCGGAGGGAAAAACAACATGATACCATTGGAAACAGATCGCTTATTGATACGGGAATTCAATCATGACGATACGCAATTGGTGATGCAGTACAGCCAGGAAGCCTGCAAACGCAAGGAATTGCCTGATGAGGTGTTTGAAACATTTGACGATGCGGTTCGCCAGATCCATATGTGCATGCGGAATTATGCCGAAAAGAAATATCCGCTGGTATATGCAATCGTATTAAAAGAAACCAATGTTTTGATCGGCGATATTCTATTGTGCCCCATAAAGGAAGGCATAGAAATAGGGTATTCCATCGCTGAAAATTACCAGGGGAACGGATACGCTACGGAAGCAATCAAATCATTTGTCCGTTGGTCAAAAGATTTTCTGAATTTGCCCATGGTTTATGGCCTGGCGAAAAAAAGCAACATTGCATCCTGGAGAGCCCTGGAAAAGGCAGGCTTTACTTTTTTGCATGAAAAAGAAATCAATTTCTTCGGCGGAGTTTTTCCCTTCAAGGTGTATGCACAGTAAGCGGCCATAGCGCGACAATCAAGGGGGCTGCCGCATCCGCGGATGCAACCAGCGGGCTTTCCTGCCGGTCCGGCGGATGCGGCAGCCCCTGGATGTGATGTCAGCCGTTCCAGCCGCCATCCACCTCAAGCTCCGTCAGTTTCCTGGGTTTGGCATTGATATGATCATGGCTTTGTCTGAAGCGATCCTCCCACTCAGCCATCAGCTTGAAAAACTCCGGGACCCCATCTGGGCGCCCCGCGCATGCGCAGGCAAGGTGCCGGGCATGCGCAGGCAAAAACAAATGGATAGGGTCTTCTTTGGCAGGTTCATCTCCTGGATATTATCCGTTTCCGCCGGTGGTGACAGCGGTAAGCAGGATTTCGCCGGTGCGGGCATCGATCATCACGCCGCAGACCTGCTCAATGCCGCCATCCACCACGTAAATTTGGAAGCCCCAAATGGGGTTGCCGTTTTCGCGCTCATAAAATTCCGCCATGACATCGGCAGTATCCAGCGCTTCACTTGTAAGCGGAGTTTCTTCCATGATGGATTGCCGTGCCAAACCCAAGGCCTGGTCTTGCGTGATGTCGCCGGGGCCAGGCTCCGCTTTGCGGAGGATCTCGCCATTCCATAGGGATTCGCCCTCCTTGAGCGGCGCCGGTGTCTGCCTCACAAGAGGCTCAGGGGACGCGCCGGACCGGCTCACCTTCGCCTGGATAGCCTCCGCGGCTTCCTTGTCCTTCAGGGCCTTAAGCATTTGAGGCTGTCCCCAGACGGGGGCATCCAGGCTGCCGCTCTGCCAGACAGCCGGGTCAACAGCGTCGTGTGTCCAGCTTGCTTCCGGATCTTTTCCTTTCGCAAGCGTGACTGTGTAGTCACCCAGCAGCGGCGGGTAGAATCCATCGGCATGGAATGTGACCGTCCATGTATCGCCCTTCTGTTCCGGCTCGGCGTAGAACAGGCCGATTGTTTCCGAGGTAAGGCCGTAATCCGCCGCCAGCGCCTTGCGGGCCTGTGAGACGGCGTCGGCCTGCGGGGAACGGGTCAGGGTATAGGCTGCCAGCGCCGTAGCGGCCAGCAGCACCAACAGCAGCGCCGCCACCAGGATGCTTGTAAACGTTTTGTGTTTCACGGTTTTTTTCTCCTCCTTTGCGGCCAGGGCGCGAAGCTTCGCCATGGTATCCGCGGCAAATGTCGGGGAGGGAGGGGGCAGACTGCCGGAAAATGCTCCGGCATCAATATGCTTGCGCTTCATTCAAAGGACACCTCCCATTCGGCCAGGGCCGCCCGGAGGATTTTCCGGGCTTTCGCCAGCCGGTTTTTGATGGTGGAGACCGGCAGGCGCATCGCCTGCGCTACCTCCCGCTCGGTAAATTGTGCAACGTACTTCAGGGAAAAGGGAAGGCGAAGGCTTTCCGGCAGCTCCTGCAACGCACCCCAAAGGTCCGGGTCAGGCGGCGTAAATGCTTCGCCTTCCTCCGCTACGGCTTCATATGGTACCATCCGCATACGGTGGCGCTGGATATTGCGGCACTCGTTGACCACAATGCGCGTCAGCCATGGGCCGAAGGTTTCCGGCCGCGCGCGCCCACGGGAGACCCACGCCTTCAGCAGCGCCTGCTGTACGGCATCCTCAGCATCCTGACGGGCACGGAGGATGCTGTAGGCTGCCTGGTACAGGCGGGTGAGTCTTGCCTCCGTTTCGCGCAGGAACAATGCTCCGTCTACCATGTTTCCTCCCCTGTAGCTATTATTGAAAGGCCTTTCTACTGCATATACGTGTGGAGGAAGGGAAAAGTATGCGGGATTGGGAAAAAAGTTTGCCGGACATTCGTTCTTTTCCGCCTCCGGCCTGCCGCAATCTGAAAAGGCTTGAAATTTCCTCCTGTTTCAGGCTACAATAAAGGGTAGCCTTATGAGCGGAGGGGTTTCACCCCTTTTTGTGCTTGGGCGTAGCGAAAGGAATGAAGGATTCAAATGACATACGCGCAAACCTTGTCCACAGAATTTCATGTCCAGCCCTGGCAGGCGGAAGCGGTGATCCGCCTCCTGGACGAAGGAAATACATTGCCCTTTATCGCCCGCTACCGCAAGGAACAGCACGGGGAATTAAACGATCAGGTCCTGCGGGATATATCCCTTCGCCTGGAGCAGCTTCGTACCCTGCAAAAGCGGCGGGAGGAAATTCTCTCCTCCCTGGAAAAGCAGGGCGTATTGACGGAGGAGCTGCAAAGGGCGGTCGGTGAGGCTGAAACGGCGGGCGCCCTGGAGGATATCTACCGTCCCTACCGCCCCAAGCGCCGCACCCGGGCCACCATTGCCAGGGAACGGGGCCTGGAGCCTTTGGCCAATATTCTTTTGATGCAGTCCTTAAAATCCGGCAGCGCGGAGGACCTGGCCGCGCCTTACGTATCGGAGGAAAAAGGCGTGGCCGATACAGAGGCGGCACTCGCCGGCGCCATGGACATCCTGGCGGAGGATATCAGCAATGACGCCAATATCCGCACCCGCTTGAAGGAGCTGTACCAACGCACCTGCCAGGTCAAGGTGAAGGCCGCCAAGGAAGAAGACTCCGTTTACCGCATGTACTACGACCATCAGGAGTTGATGCGCCTGATGCCTTCCCACCGGGTGCTGGCCATGAACCGGGGCGAAGCGGAAGGCTTTTTGAAGGTTTCCCTTGCGGTGGAGGAGATAGACGCCATCGGGGAAGTGGCCCGGCCCTACGTACGCCACGGCAGCATCACCACCCCGTATGTGCAGCAGGCGGCGGAGGACAGCTACCGGCGGCTGATCGCCCCCTCGCTGGAAAACGAGCTTCGCGGCGACATTACCAATCGCGCCCAGGAAGCCGCCGTGAAAGTGTTTGCCCAGAACTTGAAACCGCTTTTGATGCAGCCTCCCGTCCGGGGCAAGGCCGCTATCGGGCTGGACCCCGGCATCCGCACCGGCTGCAAGACGGCGGTGGTGGATGAAACGGGCCGGGTGCTGGACACGGCGGTGATCTATCCCCTGCCCAGCCATGGCCGGGTAGAGCAGGCCAAGGATACGGTAAAAAAGCTCATCCGCAAGCACCGCATTCAGGTGGCCGCCATTGGCAACGGCACCGCCTCCCGGGAAACGGAGGAATTCTTCGTAAGCGTCCTGCACGATCTGCCGGGGGAAAACCTGTCCTACATGGTGGTGTCCGAAGCGGGGGCTTCCGTCTATTCCGCCTCGCCCCTGGCCGCCAAGGAATTCCCCCAGTTCGATGTATCCCTGCGCAGCGCCGTATCCATTGCCCGCCGCCTGCAGGACCCCCTGGCAGAGCTGGTCAAAATTGACCCCAAATCCATCGGCGTGGGCCAGTACCAGCATGAGGTGAAGGAAGCGGAGCTGGATGCCGCGCTCTCCGGCGTGGTGGAGGACTGCGTCAATGCCGTAGGGGTGGACGTGAACACTGCCAGCCCGTCGCTGTTAAGCCATATTTCCGGCATCAACAGCGCCGTGGCGCAAAACATCGTTACCTACCGGGAAGAAAACGGGCCCTTTCCCACCCGGGCCGGGCTCAAAAAAGTGCCCAAGCTGGGCCCCAAGGCCTTTGAGCAATGCGCGGGCTTTTTGCGCATTCCCGGCGGCAAAAACCCGCTGGAGAACACCGGCGTCCATCCCGAATCCTACGAGGCCGCGGAAGCGCTTCTGAAATTGGCGGGTCTTTCCGTCCGCACCGCGCCGGGCAGCCTCACCAAAAAGGTGGAGGAGCTGGGCTTTGATCAAACAGCCAGGCAATTGGGCATCGGCCTGCCCACGTTAAAGGATATCGTCAAAGAACTGGAAAAGCCCGGCCGTGACCCCCGGGATGAGCTGCCCCCGCCCCTTATGCGCAGCGACGTGCTCTCCCTGGAGGATTTGAAGCCGGGCATGGAGCTTAACGGCACCGTCCGCAATGTGGCCGATTTCGGCGCCTTTGTGGACATCGGCGTCCACCGGGACGGGCTTGTCCACGTCTCCCAATTGAGCCGCCGCAGGGTCAACCATCCCGGCGAAGCCGTCAAGGTAGGAGATGTGGTCAAGGTCTGGGTCGTGTCCGTGGAGAAAGAAAAGAACCGGATCTCCCTGACCATGATCCCCCCGGCGGAGAAGAAGTGATGGGGGAATACGGATAAGATGAATTTGCGGGGAAGGGCCTTTTTGCAAAAATGCCCTTCCCCGCACCCCATCCTCAAAAACCTTCACAAAAATATTATTTCAAATCATTCATGCATTGATCGGTTTATACAATATCGATACAAGCGGGTAATTGATATTCGCCCTCACGGTATCATTTGTTTATTGATTTCACTACCGGAGCATACAGGATCCGGAAGAAAGTCCAACCCACGCTTTACGCTGTAGGGGCGAACTGTGTTCGCCCGCCCGCCACCGGCCTATTTATCGCCTATGGAAGGCCGCCGGTCCGATAGCCCTTATATGGTGCATTACACCAAATTTTCGATCTGACTGTTACTCCCCCAGCAGCAGCCTGCGCAATTCCTCCACAGAATGGGCCTTCAGCTCAATGACATAATCATCAAAAAAACGGTCCGGATCGAAAAAGCAGCCAAAAGCCCCCGCGTTTTGGGCGGACAGGACATCGATATCCCTGTCTCCCACCATCACCACGCGGCCTTTTTTCATATTGTGGCGCTTGATCAGCGCCAGCACCGCGTCGGGGGCGGGCTTGGGCGGATATGCGTCCCGGCCGGTGATGGCGTCGGCAAACAGGTGCGAAATTCCGTAGCCCTCCAGATATTTCAGCGACGACATCCCCCTGTGGGTATACAGATAATTCTTCCCGCCCCGGTCCACAATCCGCTCAAGCAGTTCCTTCATTCCAGGATACAGCGGCGCGGCGCTTCCTCCGGAATATCCGCCCTCATGGCGGCGGTAATGCTCCCGCAGTTCATCCAGCGTTGCCTCTGTTTGAAACCGCGCCTTCAGTGTTTCCAGCGCGTAAGTAACGGAGCGCTTGGAAAGCGCCAGCACCTCCCCGTAGGGCGCGTGGTGGCCAAAGTCTTCAAAAGCCGCCTTCAGCGCGGAAGCGATTCGCGGATACGTATCGAACAGCGTGCCGTCAAAATCCCACAGATAGTATTGGAAGGGCAGCTCCCCTGCCAGCCTTTCAACCAGTTCCTTATCCGCCGGACAGGCTTCATATTGCGTAAGCTCCCAGGGCCACAGCCATTTGGCCTCCTGATGCACGGTTAATTCCGGCTCCCCGGATACGATGCGGGCATCATAGAAATAAAAATGGATGGATGTATCCGGATAGTCGTAATCGAATTGGTCGTACAGGCCGTCGATCTCCATGCCGACCTTCAATTCCTCCCGGCATTCCCGCATCAGGCACTCCTCCGGCGTTTCACCCTTTTCCAGCTTTCCGCCGGGAAATTCCCACAAAAAGGCGCAGGAACCGCCCGCTCCCCGGCGGCATAGAAAAATCCGCCCGTTCCGGCGGAAGATGGCTGCGGCAACCTCAATTCGTTTCATGCTATGGCCAGGGCAGAAAGCCCTATTCCTCCTTCGTTTCTTCCGGGGGCTGAAGCTTTGTAATGATCGCCGTCTCCACCCGGTGCTCCAAAAGCTCCTCCACATAAATGCGAAGGCCGCAAACCTCCACTTCGGGGTGGCTGCCGTCCTGGGGGATGGTGGTGAGC
>JAEWWY010000319.1 GCA_023458835.1 Bacillota bacterium | reverse complement strand
ACTGGGAAATAAATGCCTCCTCCTTCACCTTGGTGCCAAGGCCTTGGGTTTCGGCAAAGCTTTTGTTTTCGCCAACCGTCATGGCAAGGATCTGGCCCGCGTCATCCACGGTGATCACCACTTCGATTGGGCTTTCATAGCCTTCCTTGATGGCGCTGGCGGTACGGCCTTCTGGCATGGATTACTCCGCGCCCGCAGAGGGCGCCAAGCTTTCCAAAGCGGCATTTGCAGCCTCCACCACAGCCTTGGAGGAGAAGGTGGCCCCGGCCACAGCGTCAATGTTCTTGCCCAATTCAAAGGGACCTGTTTTGCCGATAAACTGGGAAATAAACGCCTCATCCTTCACCTTGGTGCCAAGGCCCTGGGTTTCGGCAAAGCTTTTGTTTTCGCCAACCGTCATGGCAAGGATCTGGCCCGCGTCATCCGCGGTGATCACCACTTCGATGGGGCTTTCATACCCTTCCTTGATGGCGCTGGCGGTGCGCCCCTGGGGCTCGGCTTTCGCAGCAGGCGTGGCAGAGGATACGGCCTCCGGCGTGGCAGCGGGCGTCATATCCGGTGTGCCGCTCAACGCGGCCAACGCTTTATTGACCCCCTCCACCACAGCCTTGGAGGTGACGGTGGCGCCCGCGATGGCATCTACATCCGTACCCAGCGTGACAGGGCCTTTTTTGCCGATAAATTTAGAAGTAAAGCTTTCTTCCTTCGCTTTGGCACCAAGGCCTTGCGTCTCCGCAAATTGGTCTCCGCCCACGGTTAAGGCGGCGATGGCGCCGCTGTCATCCACGGTGACCGTCACATCGATGTTGCCGGCATAGCCATTTACAGTGGCTGTGGCCGATTTTCCTTCCGCAGCCGCGGGCTTTGATTCCGTGGAGGTCTGGGCAGCCGGTTCACCTGCCAGGCTCTCGATGGCCGCGTTCACCGCATCCACCGCACCCTTGGAAGACCAGGTGGCGCCGCTGATAACATCAATGTTTTTCCCGATTTCAAAGGGGCCGGTCTTGCCGATGAACTGATCGGTGAAAGCAGGCTCCCTGACCTTGGTGCCGATACCCTGCGTTTCACTGAAGCTGGCGTTCTCACCTATTGTTATGCCTACAATCTTACCCTCATCATCCACGATGACAACAGCTTCGATCGGCCCTTCAAAGCCTTCCTTGACAGCTTTGGCTGTGCGGCCTTCGGGCATGGGGGTGGGCTCGGGCGCAGGCTCCGGTGTCGCCACAGCTTCGCCGCGCAATGCCGCCAGCGCTTCATTCACGCCATTTACCACGGCGGTGGAAGTAATGGTGGCACCTGAAACGGCATCCACATCCACCTTCATGGTCAGCTTTCCGCTCTTGCCGATGAACTGATCGGTAAAAGCAGGCTCCTTTGCCTTGGCCCCATAGCCGGGTGTCTCGGCGAACTGATCGCCGCCTATGGCGATGGCGGTAATGGCACCGCCGTCATCCACGGTGATGGTGATATCGATGGGTCCGGCAAAGCCATCCTTGGTAACGGTGACAGTATTGCCTTCCACCGTTACCTGGCTGGGGGTTTTGTCTTCAATACTGATGCCCGCCACGGAGGCCATATATGTTCCCGCCTGGTTGACGCCGAGCACCACCGCGTTGGAGGTGATGGTAGCGCCGGAAATGACGTCTACATTATCCCGCAGTTTGGCGGGCAGCTTAAGGCCTTTGAACTGGTTGACAAAGCCGGGCTCCTTTGCTTTGGAACCAAGGCCCGCCGTTTCGGCAAAATTCGCACCGCCCACGGAAATGGCTGTCAGCGCGCCGTTCAGGTCCATGCCCGCGACGACCTCGATGGGTCCGCCATAGCCCTGAACCGTAGACTGTGCCACATAGCCAATCGCCTGGCCGCCCTTGAATGCCTGGTAACCGCTATCGACACCGCTTCCTTCGGGTACCTGAAGCTCTTCAAAAGAATCCGCATCGGCCAGCACCGCCTTGCGGGCAGCATTGGCTGCTTCCTGACCGCGCTGCTCAATGGCGCCTTTGGTCAATTCATTGGTTCCCGCCAAGGCAAGAGCCGCCACCAATGATACCAGGAACAGCACCAGCCACCCCTGCGGTTTTTTAGGCGCCTTTTTTTCCATGTTTCATTCCCTCCTGCACAATCTGACAACCTATATCAAAGAAAAAGCCCGTGGCCGTTGCCTTCTTCCACTGCCTGCTCTGTTTGCCAAACGGCAAGAAGAACAGCGCCGAAATGAGCACCACTCCGGGTTTTTGATACCGCACGCATGCTTTCCCCATCAATTTTCCGCGCATGGCAGCCTAGGGAAACGGCAGCCTGTACGCTGGCATTATAGCACGTGCGTTTTTTCGCTGTCAATTATGTTTGCATATTTTCGCTTCTTTAAAGAATGCCACGAGAGATATATGTACAATCACGTAAGTATACAGGCCCATTGACTGTATTTGTCTGATTGTTGTGAAAATATCTTCAGATCCTTTGTTTAGTTATTGACAAACTTTCTGGCAACCCTTAAAATATAGCTGCATGGAAGTCATGGGCGCATGACAAAAACAAATTATGGAGGAATACCCAATGCGTAACAAGATTGCTCTTCTCCTGGTCGTCTGCATGGTTACCATTCTTGCCTTCACCGCGTTTGCTTCTGCCGAACCCAAAATCGGTCAAGCGGAGTATGCGGCTCATGGAACCAAGGCTTTCTGCGTGGCTACCGTCATCGTAGACGGCGACAAAATCGTTGATGCCCTGATCGAAGAGTTCCAGTTTGTGGATCCCGCCGCCTTTAAGAGCCCCGTTCCCAATCCCGATACCTTCAAAAATGCCGATGGGTTTGTGCTTGCTTCCAAGCGGCTCAACAACGAAGCCTACAGCGCCAACATGGCCACCAAGGGCGGCGCTACCCAGCCCCTGCTGACCTCCTATGAGGCCATCGAAGCTTTCGTTACCGGCAAGACCATTGCTGAACTGGAAGCTTTCGCCACCGACTTTGCCGCCAAGCTGGAAGGCAAGGAAGAAGCCGACAAGAAGCCCATCATCGTTGACGCCGTTTCCGGCAGCACCCTGACCGACACCCTGGGTTATATCCAGGCTCTGATCGCTGCCGCCAAGGCTGCCCAGTAACATTATCTATACTACTGCAAAAAGCGCTTGCCCACGGGCAGGCGCTTTTTTTTGTTGTCTTACTGACCAGGTTCAGGCGCGTCTTGTACGCCCGCCATTTTTTTTCATGGATTGTATGACCAGCTTTGCAACGATTCCTGTCAGGATACCACTCACGATCCCCACTACGAATACCACAGGCAAATAGCTAAGAAGGATCGGTACATGCCATACAACAACGATGCCTTGACCAACGTTGAAAAAAAACGCCCCCGCCACGCTGACACCCAATATACTTATGCCACAGATATGCTTTGTCAGCGCCATTGCAATCAGGCTCAACAAGCCTCCGGCCAAGCTGAACATAATGGTCTGCATTCCGCTAAACAAAAACCCGGATAAAAAAACCTTGGCCACCATCATGAGAAAGGATTCCTTCACACCCAGCATATAGATGGCAAAAATCAGCACCGCATTGGATAACCCAAGCCTGATTCCTGCCTCACGTCCGGGCAAAGGTACAAGATGCTCAATATATCCCAAAATCAGCATAATGCCAAGCAGCAACCCCATCAGCGCCATGCGCTCCGTTCCCTTTTTCACTGCGCTTGCTCCCCTGCTTCCTGCGGTGTAATAAGCTCCAGAACCACCTGATTGGGAAGGCAGATGATCATGTTCCCCAGAAGGCGCGCCTCACGGTTTTCAAGGGTTACCATGCCCTGGTGGATGCAAGTTTGGTTGTCGCAGTTTGCGCTTTCCATATACACGCTATCCCGGGTCACGTGAAAAACATTTTCTCTGCCGTCCGCCTGGCGCAGGCGGTAGGCGGTTTCTTTATAAAGGGGCAGCGGACGGTAGCGCGTATCCCCCAATGTCAGCACCAGGTAGGCAATGGCTTTTTCCTGGGTGCCCTCCGGCTGCACTCCCGTATTTGAAGGCTGCGTCACTTCCGTCAAAACGCGCGTGGGATCGTTTCCACCCGGTGCGTTCAGGCGTATGCCGCTTCTGGTAAGCACAAATAACCCCAGCGCCAAAACCAGCGCCACAGCGATAATCAGCCAATCCTTGCGTTTGAACATGGGCGGTTTCCTTTTCCTTTATTCTTTGTACATGCTGCGCAAAAGCGCGATCTCCGCCTGATAGCCCTCCAGCTCGTTGGGCGTTTCCAGATAGAAGGGGAGGCTGCGCAAGGCCGGATGATTGATGACCCGGGTCAGCGCCTCCAATCCCAGATAGCCTTCCCCGATCTTCTCATGCCTGTCCTTGTGGCTGCCGAAGGGGTTCTTGGTATCGTTGATGTGGATGGCCTTCAAGCGGTCAAGCCCGATCACCTTGTCGAACTTGGTCAGCACCCCGTCCAGGTCCCCCACCACGTCATACCCCGCGTCATGCACATGGCAGGTATCCAGGCACACACCCATCTTATCCTTCAAATGTACCCGGTCGATGATCTCCCGCAATTCCTCAAACGCGCTTCCAACTTCACTGCCCTTGCCGGACATGGTCTCCAGAAGCACCAGGGTGGTCATCTCCGGCCACAGAATTTCATTAAGCTGTTCCGAAATCAGGCGAATGCCTTCTTCGATTCCCTGCTGCACATGGCTGCCGGGATGGAAGTTATACATGCTGCCTGGGGTATACTCCATGCGCTTGAGATCATCCGCCATGGTGATGCGGGCAAACTCCCGCGTGGCATCATTGGCGGCGCTGGCATTGAGCGTATAGGGCGCATGGGCCAGTATTTTGCAAAAGTTGTGCTCGCGTGCCAGTTCCAGGAAAGCGGCCACATCCTTGGGATCGATCTCCTTGGCCGCGCCGCCCCTTGGATTCCTGGTAAAAAACTGAAAGGTATTGGCATTGATCTGCACCGCTTCCCGCCCCATATGCAGGTAGCCCTTGGAGGCGGACAGGTGACAGCCGATCTTCAGCATGGTTGTTCCTCCTTATCATTCATCCTGTTCCCGGATAATAAGCCCCAACAATGCGGCCAGGTCTGCCGCCTGCGGGGCGGTAACAATCGCGCCCTTCAAATCAGGGAGCGTTATTTGCAGCCCCTGAAGCCTGCATGTGCGCAGGTCAATATCCTTAAGCGGCGTCTGCTGAAAAAGCGTTTGCTGCAAATCGCACGTATCAAAGGATGCGCTCAGCCTGCACCGGGAGAAAGCGGCATTTGGAATCCTGCTGTTTTCAAAGGCCGTATCCTGTACCTTGCTGTCGGCAAAATTTACGTATCCGCCGCTCACATCGCAAAAGCGTACATGGCGCAGAGAGGCTTCTACAAAGTCTGCTCCCATCAGCTTGCAGCCCTGAAAAACCGTCCGTTGGATGGCCGCCTTTGTGAAATCGCAGTTGGAAAAATCACAAGCCTCAAACACCGCATCGCGGAAGCCCGCCTGCTCCAGATTGCACTGGGAAAAGTCGCATTTCACAAACCGGCATCTAAATACATCCAAGCTTTTCATGTTTTCGCCGGCGTAGCTTTCGCCGGTGAAAACGCATTCCTCAATCCTGTCTTCCCTGGACAGCTTGTCCCTAAGATCGATGCCAGACTCCAGGGATTCAGGCAAATCAGGCGGCAAAACGTTCATAAATGCGGCGGTTCCTTTACAGTGGAATGATTTATTGTACCACATCCCAGCCAGCGCCCGCCATATTTCAAGAAAAAAAGGCACCCTTTCCGCCGTTGCCAGCGAAAAGGGCACATATTTTACATCCTCCTACAGATTGCTTCCGTTCCAGCCCCAGTGCTGCACTTCCTCATACTTCACAAAAACGCGGTTCGAGGGAATATTCAGCTCACTGTTCAGGATTTTCGTGACCTCCGCCGTCATCTTCTCATAGGCGGCTGGGGAAGCGGAGCCGAATAGCTTTACTTCCACCATGGCGGCAGGCTGGCTGTTGGAGCCCTGGAAGTACAGATGGCATTCCGGCTGAATGTTCAGCATCAGCCAGGTTTCGCTCTTTCCAGGAATCAGGGAGATCGCCTTGCCCAGCCTCTGCTTCAGGTTTTCCTCCTGGGCAGGGGTGATGGCAACGCTTATTTTGGCATCGATAAACGGCATAGTTTTGCTCCCTTCTATACGGTCAGTTCATATGTTTCGCCCTGGGCATTATATTGCTTGAGCAGCGGTCCGATAACTTCGCCCAAATACTCCTCCACCTGTTCCCGGCTGCGGCCGGTAAAGCGGGCGGGGTCCAGAAGCTTCTCTATATCCTCTATATTCAGTTTAAAAGCCGCGTCGCCTGCAATACGGTCCAGCAGGTCGTTTTTCCCGCCCTGTTCCTTCACCACCTTGGCCGCGGCCTGGGCATGGATGCGTATCCTTTCATGCAGTTCCTGCCGGTCGCCGCCCCGCTTTACCGCATCCATGAGGATGTTTTCGCTGGCCATAAAGGGCAGCTCCTCCATGACCCGGCGGCGGATCACCTGGGGATATACCACCAGGCCGTCACATACATTGAGCAATATGTTCAAAATGGCATCCACCCCAAGGAATGCCTCCGCCACGGCGATGCGGCGGTTGGCACTGTCGTCCAGGGTGCGCTCGAACCACTGGGTCCCGGCGGTAAAGGCGGAATTCAGCACATCCACCATCACATAGCGGGCAAGGGCGGTGATGCGCTCGGACCGCATGGGGTTGCGCTTATAGGGCATGGCTGAGGAACCGATTTGACTTTCCTCAAAGGGCTCCTCCATCTCCTTGAAGCTTTGCAGAAGCCGCAAATCGTAGGAAAACTTGCTGGCGCTCTGGGCAACCCCCGCAAGGGCGCTCACCACCTGATAATCCACCTTGCGGGAATAGGTCTGCCCGGAAATGGGCACGACCTTGGAAAAGCCCATATCGGCGGCGATTTCCGCTTCCAGGGCTTTTACCTTTTCCCCATCGCCGTCAAACAGCTCCATAAAGCTGGCCTGGGTGCCGGTGGTACCCTTGCTGCCCAGAAGGGCAAGGCTCTCGATACGCTGCTGGATCTCCAAAAAGTCCATGTGCAATTCATTCATCCACAGCGTGGCCCGCTTGCCCACAGTGGTCAACTGGGCAGGCTGCAGGTGGGTGTAGGCCAAAGCCGGCAGCCCCTTGTACTCATCTGCGAACCTGCAAAGCAGCGCCAGCACGTTTAGAAGCTTGCGGCGGATGATTTGAAGCCCCTGCTTCATGACGATGATATCGGTATTGTCCCCCACATAGCAGGAGGTGGCGCCCAGGTGGATGATCCCCTGTGCCTTTTTGCATTGCAGGCCATAAGCATAGACATGGCTCATCGCATCGTGGCGGCTTTCCTTTTCCCTTTGGTGCGCATCCTCGTAATTGATGTCCTCTACGTGAGCGGAAAGCTCGTCAATCTGTTCCTTTGTGATGGGGAGGCCCAGCTTCTTTTCCGCCTTCGCCAACGCCAGCCAAAGCCTGCGCCAGGTTTTGAACTTGTTGTCGTCGGAGAACACATACTGCATCTCCCGGCTGGCATACCGGGTGGAAAAGGGGCTTACGTATCCGCTGTGGTCCAAATCAATTCCCCCAACTATTGAAAATAGTCAACGCCGCCTTCAAAGAGAGGCTGGAACTTGTTGCCGTCGACGTTCTTGTACAGATACTCCCCGCTTCGCTCGGTGTGGCCCATTTTGCCCAATATCCGCCCGTCCGGGGAGGTGATGGCCTCAATGGCAGCATAGGAGCCATTGGGGTTATGGGGCAGCGCCATGGTGGGCTCTCCCGACAAATCTACGTACTGGGCGGCGATTTGCCCCTCCTTGGCCAATTTTGCGATCAGCGCCGCCGGCGCCACGAAACGGCCTTCGCCATGGGAAACGGCGATGGTATGGACATCTCCCACCTGGCAGCGGGACAGCCACGGGGATTTGTTGGACGCGATTCGGGTATGCACAAGCATACTCTGATGGCGGCCGATAACGTTATAGGTCAGGGTGGGGCAGCCTTCATCGGTGTCGATGATCTCGCCAAAGGGCAAAAGTCCCAGCTTGATCAGCGCCTGGAAGCCGTTGCAGATGCCCAGCATCAGGCCGTCCCGCTTGAAAAGCAGGTCATGGACGCTGTCCTTCATGCGGGGATTCCGGAAAAAGGCGGTGATGAACTTGCCGGAGCCGTCCGGCTCATCCCCAGCGGAAAAACCGCCGGGAAGCACGATCATTTGGCACTTGGCAATCCGCCTTTGGGCATCCAGCAAGCTTTGGGAAATAGCGGCAGGCGTCAGGTTGTTCAGCACAAACACATCGGCATCCGCCCCGGCCCGGTGAAGCGCCCGAACCGTGTCCACCTCGCAATTGGTGCCGGGGAACACGGGAATGAAGGCCCGGGGGCGGGCACAGCCAACCTTTGAAGAAGCGCGCCTGTCCACAGCATAGGAGAAAACTTCCGGCTTGTCAACCGTTCCTTTTCCGCGGTAAGGAAAAACAGATTCCAGCTTGCCTTCCCAGGCCTCCTGCAAAAAAGCAAGGTCGGCCGTCTCGCCGCGGGCGGCAAAGGTATAGGCTTCCGTCGTATGGCCAAGGGTTTCCCCTATCTCCATATCCACGGCAAGCTCCAGAATAAAGCTGCCGTACCGCAGGGCGAACAGATCGCCGGCAAACGCCTCGCTGAGCGCAAAGCCGATTTGGTTGCCCAGCGCCATTTTTACGATCCCCTCGGCGATGCCGCCAAAGCCCACCGCCCAGGCGGAGCAGGCTTTTTTCTCCCGGAGCATCACCTCCACCATATCCAGCGTTTGCAGGAAGCCCGCCGGATCGTTTATGGGATCGGCCGATAGCAAAACCACCTTGCGGCCCGGCTGCTTGAACTCGGGCGAGGATACATTCTCCGCCTTTCCCGGGGCTACGGCGAAGGATACCAGCGTGGGCGGCACATCCAGATTCTCGAAGGAACCGGACATGCTGTCCTTGCCGCCGATGGCGGCGATCCCAAAATCCAATTGGGCATCCAGCGCGCCCAGCAGCGCCGCCAGTGGCTTGCCCCAGCGCTCGGGCTTTGCGCCCAGCCGCTCAAAATATTCCTGAAAAGTCAGGTACGTATCCTTGCGGGAAAACCCCGCGGCCGTCAGCCTGGCAACGCTTTCCGCCACCGCCAGGTAGGCTCCCGCGTAAGGGTCCCGCTCCGTCAGGTAGGGATTGAAGCCATAGGCCATACCGGAGCAGGCAGAGGTGTTCCCAAATTCCAAGGGCAGCTTGGCGGCCATGGCCTGAACAGGCGTCATCTGGCGCCGTCCGCCAAAGGGCATGACTACGGTGCCCGCGCCGATGGTGGAATCGAACCGCTCCACCAGGCCCTTTTTGCCGCATACATTCAAATCGGACACCAAGGCGGCCAGCTTTTCGCTGAGCGTTCCCCGGGGCGCATCCTTTTGGAGGATTTCCCCCTGCCTGACCCAGGCGGCGGCATGCTTTTGCGCGCCGTTGGAGTTCAAAAATTCCCGGCTCAGGTCCACAATGATTTTCCCGCGCCAGGTCATGGTCAGGCGCTTTTGCTCCTGCACATGGGCCACCACGGTGGCCTCTATGTTCTCTTTACGGGCTTCCTCCAAAAAGGCCTGCACATCCTCCGGGGAAAGCACCACGGCCATGCGCTCCTGGCTTTCGGAGATGGCAAGCTCCGTGCCGCTCAAGCCCTCGTACTTTTTGGGCACGGCGTCCAGGTCAATTTGAAGGCCGTCGGCCAGCTCCCCGATGGCCACGGATATGCCGCCCGCGCCAAAGTCATTGCAGCGCTTGATGAGGCTGGTGACATGGGGGTTGCGGAACAGCCGCTGGAGCTTTCTTTCCGTAGGCGCGGTGCCCTTTTGCACCTCGGCCCCGCAGGTCTCCATACTGGTCAGCCTGTGGGATTTGGAGGAACCTGTTGCCCCGCCGCAGCCGTCCCGGCCTGTGCGCCCGCCCAGCAGCACCACTTTATCGCCGGGGGCAGGCGTTTCCCGGCGCACGTTTTTCTTGGGAGCGGCGCCCAGCACAGCGCCGATCTCCATGCGCTTGGCCACATAGCCGGGATGATAGATTTCATCCACAAAGCCCGTTGCCAGGCCGATCTGATTGCCGTAGGAGCTGTAGCCCGCCGCGGCGGTGGTGGTAAGCTTGCGCTGGGGGAGCTTGCCCGGCAGCGTATTTTCCAGCGGGGCCAGCGGGTCCGCCGCGCCGGTTACGCGCATGGCCTGATACACATAGGTGCGCCCGGAAAGGGGGTCGCGGATGGCTCCGCCGATGCAGGTGGCCGCGCCGCCGAAGGGCTCGATCTCCGTGGGATGGTTATGGGTCTCATTTTTGAACATCAGCAGCCAGGGCTCCGGCTTCCCATCCACGTCCACGCTGATCTCAATGGAGCAGGCGTTGATCTCATCGGATATGTCAAGATTTTCGAGCTTGCCTTGTTTTTTTAGGTACTTGGCCCCGATGGTAGCAATGTCCATGAGGGTAATCGGCTTGTCCTTGCCCTCATGCACCGACTCCCGAAGCTTCAAATAGCGCAGAAATGCCTTTTCCACCCGCTCCCTTTCAATGTTCACCTCATCCAATACCGTAAGGAAGGTGGTATGGCGGCAGTGATCGGACCAGTAGGTGTCGATCATGCGGATTTCCGTCAGGGTAGGGTCCCGGTTTTCCGAAAGGAAATAGTCCTGGCAAAAAAGCAGATCATCCGCATCCATGGCCAGGCCATATTTGCGCACGAATTCCCCCAGCGCATCCCTGTCCAGCTTGCGGAAGCCGCGGAGCACTTCGACACCCTCCGGTTCCGGATAATCCATCTTCAGGGTATCCCGAAGCGCGAGGGAGGCTTCCCGGCTTTCCACGGGATTGATGACATATTTTTTGACCTGCTGGACTTCCTCCTGCGAAGGATTCCCGCCAAGAAGGTAGACCTTGGCGGTGCGCACCGCCGGCCGGTCCCCCTGGGATATAAGCTGGATGCATTCTGCGCAGGAATCGGCCCGCTGGTCAAACTGCCCTGGCAGCGATTCCACGGCAAAGGCCGCTGCCCCTAAAAGGGGCAGCTCCTCACAGGCGTTGTCCAACTGCGGTTCGAAAAACACAATAGGCTTGCATGTTTCAAAAATCGCTCCGTCAATACCCTCCACATCATAGCGGTTGAACAGGCGCAGGGATGTTATGCTTTGAATACCCATCAGGCCGCGGATTTCCGCAAGAAGCTGCGCGGCCTCCACCGCATAAGGTTCCTTTTTCTCCACATACAGGCGAAAAACAGGCATGCCGGTTCCCCCTTTACCTGGAAGCATTCAGGGCACGCTGCCCGATATCATGGCGCATATGCATATGCTCAAAGGAAATGGTTTCACAGGCGCGATAGGCCTTTTGCACCGCCGCCTCCAGCGTATCCGCCGTGGCGGTGACGCCCAGCACCCGCCCGCCGGAGGTAACGGTTCTGCCATCCGCAAGGCGCTTTGTGCCCGCGTGGAAATAATACACGTCCGGATCCCCCTCGGTATCCAGGCCCAGGATTTCCTTGCCTGTTTCATAATCCTTGGGATAGCCGCCGCTGGACAAAACCACACAGCAGGACGCGCCGGAGGAAAAGGAAACATCTGTCTTGTCCAGCGTCCCGTCCACCGTGGATTGCATGATGGTCAAAAGATCGCTTTTAAGCAGCGGCAGCACAGCCTGGGGCTCCGGGTCGCCAAACCGGCAGTTGTATTCAATCACCTTGGGCCCGTCCTTGGTGAGCATCAGGCCAAAGTACAGGCATCCACGAAAGGTGCGGTCTTCCAGGTCCATCGCTTTTATCGTGGGCAGGAAAATATCCCGCATGCACCGAACTGCCATTTCCTCCGTGTAATAGGGGTTGGGGGCCACTGCGCCCATGCCGCCGGTATTCGGGCCCTGATCA
>JAEWWY010000318.1 GCA_023458835.1 Bacillota bacterium | reverse complement strand
TGGAAACCTGGTACTTTGAAATGTGGAACGAGCCGGACATTTTCTACTGGCGGGGCACGGTGGAGGAATTTTGCAAGCTGTACGATTATACCGAGGCCGCCGGCCACCAGGCGCTGCCCACGGCCCGCTTCGGCGGCCCCGCCACCTGCGGGGAAATGGACCCCAACGGCCGGGCCAGCCGGTTTTTGAGGGCCTTCCTTGCCCATATCAAGGATGGCACCAACTATGTCACCGGCGAAAAGGGCACCCGCATCGACTACACCTCCTTCCACACCAAGGGCGGCGGCTACCGCTTTGACACCCTGGCGAAAAAGCAGATCCCTTCCGTGAAGGCGCTGGTGGAAAACGTGCGCACCCAAGCATCTATCATTAAGGAATTCGGGTACGGCGGCCTGGAATGCGTGTTAAGCGAAGCCGACCCGGACGGCTGGGCCGCCGGCGGCAGGTACGACAACTTCAACCTGAACTTCCGCAACACGGAGTATTACGCCTCCTACATAGCCTCCTCCTACAAGAACCTGTACGACCTGGCGGAGGAAATGGGTATGGACATAAGGCCCCTGGCCTGGGCGTTCATGTTCGAGGGGGAGCGCTGCTTCGAGGGCACCCGCGCCTTCTCCACCCAGGGCATCGACAAGGCCGTGCTCAACCTCTTCAAGCTTTACGCCAGGCTGGGCTATCAGCGCATCGCCCTTGAAAGCAGCCGGGATATTGACCCCTGCAGGTTTGAAGACCTGAACGGAACCAAGGAAGGCCCGGAGGTGGACGGCTGGGCTACCACAACCTGCGAAAACGCGGTGCAGGTTTTGCTCTACTGCCACCACGACGACTGGGACGTGAAGGAAACCTTTGATATCCATCTGGTGATGGAAAACCTGCCCTTTGACGGCAAAGCGGTCGTAAAGCATTGGCGCATCGACGAAAGCCACTCCAACGCCTATGCCGAGTGGGTGCGCCAGGGCAGGCCCAACTATCCCAACCCCGGCCAGTACGAGGCCATCAAATCAAAGGAGGGCCTGGAGTTTTGCGAAGCCCCCCAAACCGCCCTCGTCCATGAGGGACGCCTGGAAAAAAGTTTTACCTTGCCCGTTCATGCCATTTCCTTTTTGACCATCGAAAAGGTATAATGGGGGGTAAGGACAGGATCGGAAGGAGGCGGCCCATGACAACGGGAGAACTGAATGCAAAGGCCAGGCAACTGCGCCGCGACGTGGCGGCCATGATCGGCCCGGAGAAGGTGGGGCACCTGGGAGGCTCATGCTCCCTGGCGGATATCGTAACGGTATTGTATTATGAGGTGATGCGGCTTCGGCCCTATGAGCCGGACTGGGAGGACCGGGACCGGTTCCTGCTGTCCAAGGGCCACGCGGCGCTGATCCAGTACGCCGCGCTGGGCGACCTGGGATATTTCCCCCGTGAGGAGGAAGGAACGCTGAAAACCCTGGGCAGCCGGCTGCAGGGCCACCCGGACATGCGCAAGCTGCCGGGGATCGAGGCCAATACCGGTTCCTTGGGCCAGGGGCTTTCCATCGCGGCGGGGATGGCCGCGGGCTTAAAGCTTGACGGCCGGGACGCCAGGGTCTACTGCTGCGTGGGCGACGGGGAACAGGCGGAGGGTCAAATATGGGAAGCCGCCATGGCCGCGGCCACCTTCAAGCTGGACAACCTTACCGCCATTGTGGATATCAACGGCTTGCAGGCCACGGGAACAGTGCCGGAGCGGTTTGATACAAGGCCCTACCTGGAAAAGTGGCAATCCTTCGGCTGGCACGTGATAGAGATCGACGGCCACGACATGGAAAGCATCCGGGAAGGCTTCGCCGCGGCCCAGGAAACAAAGGGCAAACCGGCGGCGCTGCTGGCGAAAACCGTAAAGGGCAAGGGCTTTTCCTTTGCCGAAAACGTGGTGGGCTTCCATAACGGCGCCATGACGAAGGAGCAGTTTGCCCTGGCCATGGCGGAAGGCGGGGTGGCGGAATGAAGCTTTCCAATATGAAGCTTTCCAATCAGCGGACGGCCTATGGGGAAGAGCTGCTTAAGCTGGGCCGCGTCAACAGCGATATCGTGGTTTGCGAGGCGGACCTTGGCAAAAGCACCATGACCAACGCCTTTCAGCAGGCGTTCCCCAGCCGGTATTTTGAAATGGGTATCGCCGAGGCCAACATGACCTCCTTTGCGGCGGGGCTTTCCCTTACGGGCAAGATCGCCTTCACCAATTCCTTCGCGGTATTTGCCGCGGGCCGGGCCTATGACCAGATCCGCCAGGGCATTGCCATCGGGCGGCTGAACGTGAAGGTGGTGGGCTCCAGCGCGGGGCTTTCCGATTTTGGCGACGGGGCCACCCATCAGGCCATCGAGGATATCGCCATCATGCGGGCCATTCCCAACATGGCGGTCCTGGTGCCGGCCGACGCGCCCCAGCTTCGCGCCATGGTGCGCTGGATGGTGGAGTATGAGGGGCCGGTCTACCTGCGGGTATCCCGGAATGACTTGCCGGAGATCACGGGGGAAAATCCCGATCCCCTTCTTCCCGCGGTGCTGCGGGAGGGGAAGGATGCGGCGGTTGCCGCCTGCGGCGTGATGGCCGGCGAGGCCCTGAAAGCCGCGGAACTGCTGGAAAAGGAAAACATCAGCCTTCGTGTGGTGAACGTGCCCTGCCTGAAGCCCTTCCCGGAAAGCGCGGTATGGGAGGCGCTGAAGGGTGTGAAGGCCATCGTCACGGCCGAGGAGCATTCGGTGATCGGCGGGCTTTCCGCCGCCTTGGCCTGGGCCCTCCGGGGGGACGGGCGGCCCATGGAGGCAGTGGCGGTAATGGACAGCTTTGGCCAGTCCGCTTTGAATGCGGATGAATTGATGGCACATTATGGCCTGACCGCGAAGGATATCGCGGCGGCTGTGCAGAAAGTACTCTCAAAGGCCTAAAGGAGGTATAGCGATGAAAAAGATAGGCTTTATCGGCCTTGGCATCATGGGCAAGCCCATGGCAAGGAACCTTATCAAAAAGGGTTATGAACTGACGGTGTACGATATCGTGCCCGATGCCGTGGAGGCGCTCCACAAGGAAGGCGCGAAAAAGGCCGCCTCCTGCAGGGAAGCGGCGTCCGGCTGCGACATTGTGATCACCATGCTGCCCAATTCCCCCCACGTGAAGGAAGCGGTATCGGGGGAAAACGGCATCCTGGCAGGGGCAAAAAAGGGCCTCATCCTGGCGGATATGTCCTCCATCTCCCCGGTGGCGGCAAGGGAAATCGCCAAGGACTGCGAAAAAGCCGGAGTCATCTATCTGGACTGCCCCGTCAGCGGCGGCGAGCCCAAGGCGGTGGACGGCACGCTTTCCATCATGTGCGGCGGGCCGGAGCATGCCTTTGATGAGATCAGGGACATCCTTTTGTGCATGGGCGCTTCCGCCGTGCTGGTGGGGGATGTGGGCAGCGGCAGCATCACCAAGCTGGCCAACCAGATCATCGTGGCTATGAACATTGCCGCCATGGGCGAGGCCATGGCGCTGGCCGCCAAATCCGGCGTGGACCCCAAACGGGTGTATGACGCCATCCGCGGCGGGCTGGCCGGCTCCACGGTCATGAATGCCAAGATGCCCATGGTACTAAGCCGCAACTTCCAGCCGGGCTTCCGCGTCGCCCTGCATATCAAGGACCTGAAAAACGCCCTGGAGGCCGGGAAGGATTCCAATATGCCCCTGGAGCTCCCGCAACGCGCGCTGAAAATCCTGGAGGAGCTTAATGCCCAGGGCGGCGGCGCGCTGGACCACAGCGCCATGGTGCAGCACTTTGAGAAGCTGGCGGGTGCTATCATACAATCGCCCAAGGCGTAAGCATATCCGAGAAACGCCGGCATTCAGGCGAACATAGGGATTTTGAACATGGGGACGGTTTTTTGTGCTGCTATCCTTATCCGCCAGCACATAGGACCGTTCCCTATGTCTATTAGTGATTTTTCAAGGTTTTGACACAGTTTGCCGTCCTCCCATGTTGTTCAATGCATTGTTGCTATTGGCTGCTCAAATAAAGGCAAGCCCTTGGCAGGAGTTTTTATAGCTATATGGAATTATCTAGCAATATATCAGCGTTATCTGGCATTCGAAAAGCGAGGGGAATTTAAATGAAATTGCTTGTATTCGCGGATTCCCATACTGACGTTGCTACTATGCTAGCCATAACGAAAGCCGAATGCCCAGATACGATCCTGCATCTGGGCGATCACATCATGGATGGTGTAGAACTAAAGAATAACTGTGATGTGCCTGTATACCTTGTCAAGGGGAATACGGACAAAGCAGGCGACGACATATTCGAGTTGTTTCTGACCTTTGAAAATACCGTCGTTTATATGACACATGGGCACCTGTTCAACGGATACGAGGAACTATTCGCCAAGGGGGTCCAAACTGGTGCGAATATCGTTCTATTCGGCCATACGCATCAACCATATTTATATTTTGAAAATGGCCTTTGGCTAATGAATCCGGGACGTGTTGGCTGCATAAGCAACAAAAAAATCCATCCAACTTATGGTATCATTCAAATTGCTAATGGCAGGCTGAGATGTGAAATAGCCGAGGTGATTTATGCTGAAGCTTTGCAGCAATGACCCGTTATCCAGCTTTCACTTTTTAAAATCAAATAGGGCGACAAGTTCAACGCTCAGCGCATCAGCGATGCGGAATAAGGTGGTGCTTGAAAAAGGCGTGGGGACGTTTGGCGCCTCAATGTTACTCATATGCGTCCGGCTGATGCCTGCTTTTTCTGCGAGCTGCAATTGCGTAAGCCCCGCTTTCTTGCGGTAATAGGCTATATTAAAGGCAAGCTGGCGATAATATTCATTGAAGTTGTCCATTTTCCCTCCTCCGTTTCATCCATTCTATTTTGAGTGAGCAGAAAGCATAAATAAACAACTCATAGGCAACTAAATGTATGCCGTCACATTGCATTTCTTTATTTGTTGTGCTGTGATGACTGGTATGGACTGACTGGGAAAGGCATGGCGGCAGATGAACTGCAGGATGATACTGTGTGCTGCCGGGGCGCCCTTGACATGCGGGGCGCCTTTTTATATACTTTTCTTACCATCCAGCCTATTTTGGAAAAATCCGCATGGCAAATCAGGGGCATGACCGTGGAGCAGACGCAGGATTTTTATAAGGAGAAGCAAAAAATGAAGAGGAAGCATTTGATCGTTTTGACGCTTGCATGGACGATGCTGCTGCTTGGATGCATGGGATCGGCCATGGGCGGCAGCGTCCATTTCACAAACGAAGGCCTGCCGGAGGCGATGGTGGGCGTATACTATCACACCCGGGTCAAGGTTGCAGGCGATGATATACCGTATGCGGTCACCCTGACAACAAACCCGGACGGCCGTGATGAATTCCCCTCCGAGCTTAATATCATGGCGGATGGCGTGATATATGGTACGCCCACGCGTGAAGGCGTGTTTACCTTCGCCCTGCAGGTGGCCTACGATGGCGATAAAACAGCGCTTTGCGTGGCGAAGCTTGTGATCAATCCCTTTTCCCAGGATGCGCTGATCAAGGGCGGGGAGGATATCAGCATCATCGGGGAGGGAAACGACTCGCTCACAGGCGTTGCCAACGGCATAAACGGTGGGCGCGTCACCATGGAACC
>JAEWWY010000317.1 GCA_023458835.1 Bacillota bacterium | reverse complement strand
GGGAAGGCGAACGACACCCTCCTTTTGCCCGCTCGTCGGCCACCGTTTCCGCCGAGGATTTTTATTCCATCCATGTACAACTGGTGCAGGTGCTGGATGCGCCTTATCCCGACGTTCCGCTGCTTTCCTTTGAACAGGTAAAGGCGGAATATGAAAAGCTGATTTTCGCAGGCCTTTTGCGGGAGGTGTTCGATCTTTCCCTGGGTTACATGCTGTACGTGGATCCCGTGGAGGAGGATGTATTCTGGGCCTATCCCGTATGGGTCCTGAACGGCATTATGTATCGCAGCGCCAAGGAGGAGGCGGCTCCACCGCCGGAGCCGGGCTATGATACCCGGCCCGCCCGGCAGGTGATTCTGCTGGCACAAACGGGCCGGATATTGCCTGAATATGATGAAAGCCCCTTCAGGAATTATGTTCCCACCGTTTTATCCTGGGACGATGTAAAATAAAAAAATGAAACGCCTCCCTGCTCTTGTACAGACAGCGGCATGCGTTTGTTGATGTCCGCCAGCTTTTCGAATTTTGATCAGGCCAATATCTGCCATGGTGATTTTCACCCGCCCCACACGCCGCCTGTTTCCGCAGGCAGCATACCCAAAAACGCACGCCGGAACATTTCCTTGCGTGCGCTTTTCAGCGCTGTGCCCCTTTTTTCCGCATATCAGGCCGCCTACCGCCCCAGATACCGGCCTACCCTGGCTTTGTAGACCTCGTACTCTTTCCCGAAGGCTTTGACCAGATATTTTTCCTCGCTTTTTATTTGCACATGGAAAAGCATAAGCGATACCGCTGCCGCAACAATGTTCAGCCAGAAGGGGAATACCACGGCGCAGCCGATGTACATGAAGTCAAAGCCCACAAAGGCAGGATTCCGGCTGATGGTGTAAATGCCATGGGTAACCAGCTTTGTTTTTTGCTTTTCGTCAAACCCGGCCCGCCAGTTATCCCGCATGGTGAGGATGGATGCGGCAAAGAATGAGAGGCCTATGGTTGCCAGAAGAAGCCCGGTGACGCAAAGGGCGGACATGGCTATGGGGCGTGTAAAAAGTGTGATGGCAAACTGAATGACGGCGCCCAGGGAAGCGTTAAGGTTCAAAAGCGACTCCACCGTTTTCGCCTTTGCAGGCTTGTCACCCCTTCCCAGGAGGTTGGCCTTTATACCACGGCTTCTTAGCATCAGCATTTTAACGAAATAAGCAAGGTAAAATCCGCAGAGCAACAGCAGCATCAAAAATCTGGAAAGCTCCATGGTTTGTTCGCCCTTCCTGGCCGGCTTTCAATAGTGGCGCGGATATTTGCCGCGCCGCCGGCATTTGTTTGAACATATGAATGATTGATCATATGTTCAAAGCAAGTATACGATATCTGTGCCGGATGTCAAGACTCTTTACGTGTTGTAAGCAAAGCTTCTTGCATATTCTCCAAAACCTTCGGCACAGAAATTGTACTTTTTTCTTTCTATCATCGTTTTTCTAAAGTAAAACATCAGAAATCACAATTGACAACTGTAAAAAATTCCAGTATCATATTTGTATACACATGTGCTCGAGCACATTTTATCGCTTAATCATGCATAGCATATAGAAGCACTTATTTATAGTATACATTCCCTATCATAAACCGCTTATTTAATCCCGCAACATTGTTGAACCTCAAGCAAACAGTGCGACGGGCAGGCCATGAAGAAGCATCCTTGTTTTCACATGGCTTTGTCGATGTCTTGTTGTTTGTCTTCCATTCCATAAAGGGGCAACCGATACGAAGGGGAAGCCCATCCAATGTATTTTAGGCAGCACGATGCCTAAAAAATAAAAAAAGGGAGTGTTCCTATGAAGAAGGTATTGGCGATTCTGCTGGTATTGGTGCTGTGCCTGTCCGTTGCCGGCGCTTTGGCAGCCGACAAGGTCGGCGTTTCCATGCCCACCAAGAGCTTGCAGCGCTGGAACCAGGACGGCGAGAACCTGAAGGCCAAGCTGGAGGAAGCCGGCTTCGAAGTCGACCTTCAGTTCGCCAACGACCAGGTGCCCCTGCAGGTGAGCCAGTTGGAAGGCATGATTGCCGGCGGCGTCAAGGTACTGATTATCTCCGCTATTGAAGCAAATACCTTGGGGGCAGTGCTGGCCGAAGCCAAAGCCCAGGGTGTCACCGTTATCGCCTATGACCGGCTGATCCGGGATACCGATGCGGTGAGCTACTACGTAACCTTTGACAACTACAAGGTTGGCGTCATCCAGGGCACGTACATTGAAGACGTGCTTGGCCTGAAGGACGGCAAGGGCCCCTACAATGTGGAGTTCACCGCCGGTGACCCGGGCGACAACAATGCCGGATTCTTCTTCAATGGCGCGATGGACCTTCTCAAGCCCTACATCGAAAAAGGCCAATTGGTTGTTCCCAGCGGCCAGACCGCCTTTGAGCAGGTAGCCACCCCCACCTGGAAATCCGACGTAGCCCAGGCCCGCTTTGACGGCATCCTGGCCTCCTTCTATTCCGACGGGAAGACCAAGCTGGACGCGGTCATCTGCTCCAACGACTCCACGGCCTTCGGCGTGACGACCTCCCTTGAAAATGCCGGCTATACGGAGTTCCCGTACATCACCGGTCAGGACTGCGATATCGCCAACACCAAGAACATCATCGCCGGCAAGCAGTCCATGTCCGTGTTCAAGGATACCCGCACCTTGGCCGAGAAGGCAGTGGCCATGACTACGGCGGTTTTGAAGGGCGAGAAACCCGAAGTGAACGACACCACCTCCTATGACAACGGCGTGCTGGTGGTCCCCACCTTCCTTTGCGATCCCGTGTTCGCAGATGTAACCAACTACGAAAAGTTGCTCATTGAAAGCGGCTACTACACTGCGGATCAACTGAAGTAAGCAGCCAATGGCCAACCACCCGGGGAGACGGACTTCTCTTGCCCGTCTCCCCTTTCCAAATGTATGGCGGGAGTGACGAATTTGAACGGCTGCCTGCTTCAAATGCTGGATATCACAAAGCTTTTTCCGGGCGTAAAAGCGCTGGACCATGTAAATATCGAAGTCACCGAGGGGGAGATACACGCCGTCTGCGGAGAAAACGGCGCGGGAAAATCCACCCTGATGAACATACTCAGCGGCATCCACCCCTACGGCACCTACGAGGGCGATGTGATATTTAAGGGGGAGGCCTGCCGCTTTCACAACATCAAGGACAGCGAAGCCAAGGGGATCGCCATCATCCACCAGGAACTGGCTCTGGTTCCTTACCTATCCATCGGCGAAAACATGTTTCTGGGCAACGAGCAGGGGAAAAGGGGTGTGATCAACTTGGATAGGACCTATCAAAAGGCCGAGGAATACATGCGCATGGTGGGGCTTCATGACAACCCCCGCACGCTGGTGCGCGACATCGGCATGGGCAAGCAGCAGTTGCTGGAGATCGCCAAGGCCCTGGCCAAGGACGTAAAGCTGCTGATCCTGGACGAACCCACTTCATCCCTTAACGAGGGCGATGCGCAGAAGTTGCTTGATCTTTTGATCTATCTGAAAAAGGAGAAAGGGATCACCTCCATACTGATCTCCCATAAGCTGGGTGAGCTTTCCTACTGTGCCGACAGGATCACCATCCTTCGGGACGGCCGGTCCATTGAGACACTGACACGGGGCGTGGACGAGTGGAGCGAGGCCCGGATCATCCGGGGCATGGTGGGCCGGGAAATGACCAACCGCTATCCGCCGCGGGATAGAAATATCGGCGAAGTGGCCCTTCAAGTGCGGGATTGGACGGTATACCATCCCCAGTACACCTCCCGGAAGGTGGTGGATAACGTTTCCATTACGGTGCGCCGGGGTGAGGTGGTAGGAGTGGCCGGGCTTATCGGCGCGGGCCGGACGGAATTGGCTATGTCCATCTTCGGCAAGGCCTACGGCGCAAAGATCGCCGGGCGGCTTTTCATAGGCGGAAAAGAGATTGAACTGCAGAATATCCATCAGGCCATCAAGGCTGGGTTTGCCTATATCACCGAAGACCGCAAGCAAAACGGGCTGGTGCTGACGAACAGCATCAAGCACAACGTCACCCTGGCCAGGCCTGAGTTTATTAGCCGCCGGGGCGTGCTGGACAAGGATCGCGAAAAAGGCGAAGCCGAAACCTTGAGATCAAGGCTTGGAATAAAGGCCCCCACGGTGGAGCAGTTGGCGGGCAACCTGTCCGGCGGAAACCAGCAGAAGGTACTGGTGGGCAAATGGATTTTTGCACAGCCCGACATCCTGCTTTTGGATGAGCCGACCCGGGGTGTGGATGTGGGCGCAAAATACGAGATCTACCAAATCATCAACTCTCTTGCGGCTCAGGGAAAATCCATCCTGCTGATCTCCTCTGAGCTGCCTGTGATCCTCGGGATGAGCGACCGGGTCTATGTGATGAATGAAGGGAAACTGATTGCCGAGCTTCCCATGGAGGAAGCATCCCAGGAGGTCATCATGGGGCATATCATGAAGGCGAGCAAGGGGGAAACCGTAGCATGAACGATCTGGAAAAGAAACTGTTCAAGGGCGGCATAAGGCAATACACCATGCTCATCGCGCTGGTGACCATCATGCTCGTCTTTACGATTCTGTCCAAAGGCGCTCTGCTGTACCCCATGAACATCTCCAACATCATTTTCCAGAACGCCTATGTGGTGATCCTGGCGGTGGGCATGCTTATGTGCATCCTCACCGGCGGCAACATCGACCTTTCGGTAGGCGCGGTGGTGGGCATGGTGATGGCCAGCGCGGCGACCGCCATGACATCATGGCATATAGATCCTGCGCTTGTGATTCCGGCAAGCCTTTTGGTAGGGATCCTCATCGGCGCTTTCCAGGGGTTTTGCATCGCCTATGTAGGCATCCCGCCATTCATCGTCACCCTGGGAGGGATGCTCCTTTTCCGCGGTATCACGGGTATGTTCCTAGGCGGGCTTACCATCAGCAATTTTCCCAACAGCTTTTTGCAGTTGTTCAACGGTTACATCCCCGACTTCTTCGGCGGCGCGGTCCTTTTGGGATACAAGGTGAACATCACCTGCGTACTGGCAGGCATTCTTGCGGCCGGTGCTTATAGTGCATGGCAGATCATCAAGAATGTTAGCCGAAGAAAAAAAGGATACGAGACGGATCATCCTCTTGCGCTGGCGATCAAGATTCTGGTGGTAAGCGCGGCTCTTCTATGGCTCTTTTTCACCATGGCCCGGCATCGGGGCTTCCCCACGGTACTGATCACGGTGGGGATCGTGGTGGCGTGCTATACCTACATCACCGGAAATATGGTGATCGGACGCCACCTGTACGCCTTGGGCGGCAATCAAAAGGCGGCCTGGCTGTCCGGGGTGAATACCAAGCGGCTGATGTTTCTGGCTTATACCAACATGGGCTTTCTGGCTGGGGTGGCCGGGCTGGTCTGCCTGGCCCGCTTCACCTCCGCCTACCCCTTGGCTGGTCAGGGGTTTGAGATGGACGCTATTGCCGCCTGCTTTATTGGCGGCGCCTCCGCCTACGGCGGAATCGGCACCGTCCCCGGGGCGCTCATCGGGGCGCTGATCATGGGCATTCTGAACCTGGGCATGTCCATCACGGGGGTCGATCAGTTCATGCAGCAGGTGACAAAGGGGCTGGTGCTGCTGGCTGCCGTGGCCATTGACGTAATCTCCAAGAATCGGTATGGATATGAAGCAGCAGCCAAGTTCACGTTTTGGATGAAGGAACTGTTCCGCCCCGGGAGCAGAGAGAAGCCCATTCGCACGAGGCTCGCCGGATTGATGATGGCCATAGCGGGCGCGGCCGTCCTGGGCGCCGGCATCTATGGCTTCATTCGTCTTTCTTCCGCTGGTTTGCCCGGCGGATTGCTGGAAGCTGAAGCATATGCCATACAACATCCGGATGAAGCGGCCATCATCACCTCTGGCCAGGCGCTCCAACTGGCGCTTATCCACCATCGCATTTTGCTTGCGGCGCTGGGCGGCCTGAGCGCCATGGCAGGCCTGTTGCTGCGGTTCAGAAGGTATGGTATTCATCCGGCCAACCAGGAAGCCGGAGATATAAAAAGCTGAATCCTTCCATGTGAACCGGATACTGGTAACGCTATCAAGATATGATTTCAAGGGGCTGCTGCAAGCAGTCAAATCAAAACCACCGGAGAAGCCGGTGGTTTTGATTTGGGGCTTCTCATTTGCGCTATGTGCGTGTACAATACCTTTGGGGTCTGTTGTTTTTCTATGCACCGAAAAGCGCAGAGCCGATCACAAGGCTAAAGATTAATGACGCATTTTGGCGGTAAAATGCGTAAAAGGAGTTGTTCCTATGAAGAAGGTACTTGCGATTCTGCTTGCATTGGCGCTGAGCTTATCCATATCCTGTGCGCTGGCCGCCGGCAAGATCGGCATATCCATGCCCGCCCAGAGCCTTACGCACTGGGATCAGGACGGCGTGGATATGAAAGAGATGCTGGAAGAAGCCGGGTTTGAGGTGGATCTGCAATTTGCCGCGGGCGGCGCAACCGCACAGGCAGCCCAGTTGGAAGCCATGATCGCCGCTGGCTGCAAGGTGCTGGTGGTCACACCTATCGATGACGGCTCCCTGGGCGCTGTACTGGCGCAGGCCAAAGCCCAAGGCATCCCCGTTATCGCTTACGACCGCCTGATCATGGATACCGATGCCGTAAGCTACTATGTCGCCTACGATAACTACTTGGTGGGGATCCTTCATGCCAGGTACATAGAAGAAGCCCTGGACCTTAAAAACGCGGCGGGCCCCTTCAATATAGAAATTTTCGCCGGCGATACCGGAGATAACAACAGCACCTACATCTATCAGAGTGTCATGGATGTTTTAAACCCTTATATCGACAGCGGCAAGCTGGCCATTCCCAGCGGCCAGAAGGAGTTTGAAGCCGTTACCCTTCCCGCGGCCGGGCATGATGATGCCAAGGCCCGTATGGAGCGCCTGATTGCTGCCTGTTATGCCGGCGGAACCGGGCTGGATGCGGTGGTCTGCTTCAACGACACCATGGCCCTTGGCGTCACCGATGCCCTGGAGGCCGCCGGGGTAGAGAAGTTCCCCATCATCACCGGTCAGGATTGCGGTATTGATAACCTCAAGAACATCATCGCGGGCAAACAATCCATGTCCATTTTCAAAGACTCCCGTGCGCTGGCTGAGAAAATGGCCGGCATGGTGCAAGCTATCATGAAGGGCGAACAGCCAGAGGTTAACGATACCAAAACTTATGATAACGGTATATTCATTGTTCCTGCACTGTTGAGCAGCCCCCTGTTCGTTGATATGAACAATTACGAGATGCTGCTCATCGAAAGTGGTTACTATACTGAGGACCAGTTCAAGTAAAGCAGCCGCGTTACATCATCCGGCAGGCATGCTGCTATTTTGTAAACATTGGCCCGCGGTGGAAACTTTTCCATTGTACAAGCGTCTATAAAGTACA
>JAEWWY010000316.1 GCA_023458835.1 Bacillota bacterium | reverse complement strand
GCACTGCTCCGTGATTTCGATCAGGGATGCGGCCTGGGCGGAGATTTCGCCAACCCCTATGGTGAAGGCGCTGTCCGCCTGCCAGCCGTTAAGCACCAGCCCGCAATCGATGCTGATGATGGAGCCTTCCTGCAATACCACATCCTCGCTTGGGATGCCATGGACCACCTGATCATCCACACTGGTGCACAGCGTGGCCGGATAGCCATGGTAATGAAGGAAGGAAGGAACGGCCTTGTGCTTGCGGATGAGCTGTTCGGCATATACATCCAAGGCAGCCGTGGTGACCCCCGGCTTGACGGCATCCCGAAGCTTTTGCAAAACTTCGTACAGGACGGCGCCTGCCTCGCGCATAAATCCTATCTGCTCCGGATTTTTGAGATATATCATGATTCGACCCCTAAAACCTTGAGGATGGCCTCAAATGTTTCTTCCATCCCCTGCGCGCCGCTGACGGTTTTCAAAAGGCCTGCCTCTTGATAATACGCAACCAGCGGAGCTGTTTGACGGTGATATACCGTCAGCCGATTTTTGACTGTTTCCGCCTTGTCGTCATCCCGCTGGATGAGGCTTTCGCCGCAGGCGGCGCAATCCATTTTTCCATCAAGATGATTCAGGTGGTACGTGGCGCCGCACTTCGGGCAGACCCTGCGTCCCGACAGGCGGGAGATCAGGTCCTCGTCCGGCACCTCCAGGTTGAGCACAGCATCGATGCGGGCAATGGCCTTCAGTGCCTCGGCCTGGGGAACGGTGCGGGGGAACCCGTCCAGGATATACCCCTTTTCACAGTCCTTTTCCGTAAGCCTTTCATCTACGATGGCAATGACCACGTCATCGGGCACCAACTGGCCGGCATCGATAAAGGATTTGGCCTTGAGGCCGATTTCCGTTCCTTCCCGGATGGCCCGCCGTAGAATGTCGCCCGTAGAGATTTGCGGAATCCCCAATTTTGAGCATATCCGCTGCGCCTGGGTGCCTTTTCCGGCCCCCGGTGGGCCCAGAAAGATGATGTTCATGCAGTTCCTTCCCTTCCGCCGGTAAGGCCGCTTCTTGAAGCCTATGCTGTTATTGTCCAGCCTATACCGCCCCGGAGGATGCCCCCGGCACGGCATAAGTCGGACAACAGCACTTTTTATAGGAAACCCTTGTAATGCCGCATGGTAAGCTGGCTCTCCATCTGGCGGGTGGTCTCCAGCGCCACGCTGACGGCGATCAGCAGGGAGGATGCCGCAAAGGGAACCTGCGCCTGCAATTGCACTGTCAGAACGGTGGGAATCGTGGCCAGGATGGCCAGGAACAGAGCGCCGAACAGCGTCAGCCGGGAGCTGGTGCGCTTTAAAAAGTCCACCGTGGCCTTGCCCGAACGGATGCCGGGGATCAGGCCGCCCTGCTGCTGTACATTCTTGCTGATGTCCTGGGGATTAAAGCTGATGGAGGTGTAGAAGTACGTAAAGGCGATGATCAGCAAAGCGGTGATGGTCAGATAGGCGGGGCTGGTGCTGCCCATGTACCTGCTCCACCAAATATAAATGCCGCTTTGGGTGCCGCCGAGCAATTGAATGATGGTGCCGGGGAACGCCATGAAGGAGTAAGCGAAGATCAAAGGCAGCACGCCCGTGGAGTTCACCTTCATGGGGATGTGGGTGCTCTGGCCGCCGTACATCTTGCGGCCCACCACACGCTTGGCATACTGAACGGGAATGCGGCGTTCACCCATGTCCACAAAGGTAACCAGGGTGATCATGACCACAGCCGCCAGAAGAACAGCCAGCAGCGCCAGCCAATCGGTAGGGGTGGCCGCCTTGCCGATCCCGATCACAAAGCCGGTGAACAGGTTGTTCACGATGCCGGCAAAGATCAAAAGGGAAATGCCGTTGCCAATGCCTTTTTCCGTGATGCGCTCGCCGATCCACATAGCCAGGGATGTACCGCCGGCCATGCTGACGCCTACCAGCACATAATTGAACCAGCCGGCTTTGATATAGCCGAGGCCGGCTACCAGGCCGATGGCCTGTACGACGGCCAGGCCCACGGTGACATAGCGGGTGATGGTAGCGATCTTTTTGCGTCCATCCTCCCCTTCCTTCTGCATCCGCTCCAACGCCGGAATGGCGATGGTCAACAGTTGCATGATGATGGAGGAGTTGATGTACGGGGTGATGCCCATAGCCATGATGGTCATCTGGGAGAAGGCATTACCCGTCATCATGTTCACCAGGTCCAGCAGCGGGAGGCTGTTGGAACCAATCTGCGCCCTTACAGCCGCGACGTCCACACCGGGGGCGGGAATAACGCCCACCAGCCGGAAGATCAGCAGCATGAAAAGCGTATACAGGATCTTTTTGCGCAGGTCATCCACGCGCCAGGCATTGCGAAGGGTCTCCCACATGATCAAATCACCTCGGCTTTCCCGCCGAGAGCCTCGATCTTTTCTTTGGCAGATTCCGTGAACTTGTCCGCCTTCACGATAAGCTTCCGGGTCAGTTCGCCGCCACCCAGAATCTTCACGCCGTCCAGTGTCTTCTTGATGATGCCGGCGCTCATGAGGGACTCGACAGTAACCACAGCTCCATCTTCGAAAATCTCCAGGCGCTCCACGTTTACGGTTGCATAGTCCTTGCCGAAAATATTGGTAAAGCCGCGCTTGGGAACACGGCGCGTAAGCGGCATCTGTCCGCCTTCAAAGCCGGGGCCCTTGCCGCCGCCGGACCGGGCGCGGGCGCCCTTGTGGCCCTTGCCGGAGGTTTTGCCCAAACCGGAGCCCGTGCCGCGGCCCAGTCGCTTGGGGGCGGTGGTGGAACCCGGAGCGGGTCTCAACTCGTGCAGTTTCATGGGTTTTCCCTCCTTACTCGCTGATTTCTTCCACGGTGACCATGTGCTTCACCCGGAAGATCTGGCCGCGGACGCAGGGGTTGTCTTCCCTGACGACGCAGTGACCTACCTTGCGCAAGCCCAGGGCTTTCACGGTGTCGATGTGCTTTTGCAGGCTGGAGATGGGAGACTTGATCAATGTAATTTTCAGCTTCATTGTTTTCTCCTCCTCAGCCCAACAGTTCCTCCACGGTCTTGCCGCGAAGCCGCGCCACCTGTTCGGCGGAGCGAAGGGTCCTAAGGCCTGCCAGGGTGGCCTTCACCATGTTGATGGGGTTGCTGGTGCCAAACGACTTGGTGCGGATATCCTTGAGACCGGCCAGCTCCAGCACGGCGCGGGCGCCGCCGCCTGCGATGATGCCGGCACCTTCCTCGGCGGGAAGGAGCACCACTTTGCCGGTGCCAAAGTTGCCTATCGCCTCGTGGGGGATGGTGGTGCCTTTGATGGGCACGGTCACCAGATGCTTTTTGGCATCCTCCACCGCCTTGCGGATGGCTTCGGGGATTTCAGCAGCCTTGCCCATGCCGGCGCCGACGCGGCCTTTTTCATCGCCCACCACAACCAGCGCAGAAAAGCGGAAGTTGCGGCCGCCCTTTACGACCTTCACGACGCGGTTGACAGCAACCAGCTTTTCTTTGAATTCGCTGACCTGTTCGAAGCGTTGCATGATAGTGTCCTCCTTCTAATCAGAAATCCAACCCGGCTTCCCGGGCGCCGGCAGCCAGTTCCGCAACACGGCCGGTATACACATAGCCGCCGCGGTCGAAGACCACCTGCTTGATGCCGGCCTGGAGGGCACGCTCGGCCACAAGCTTGCCGACGAGTTTCGAAGCGCCCTTTTTGCTGGCTTCCGTCAATTGCCCCTTCAGGTTGGGGTCCACGGTGGAAGCGGATACAAGGGTGGCTCCCTTGGTATCGTCAATGATCTGAGCGTAAATGTGATTCAGGCTGCGGTATACGCAAAGACGCGGCATATCCGGGGTGCCGCTGATCTTTTTGCGGACGCGCGCGTGGCGGATCACGCGGATCTCATTGCGGTCACGCTTTTTGAACATGTGCGTTCACTCCCTTTCTTACTTCTTGCCGGTCTTGCCTTCCTTGCGGCGGATCCGCTCGGTGTCATACTTGATGCCCTTGCCAAGGTAGGGTTCGGGCTCACGGACGGCGCGGATATCGGCGGCAAGGCTGCCCACCTGCTGTTTGTCGATCCCCTTCACCACGATTTTGTTGGGGTTGGGGGTCTCAAAGGTAACATTTTCCGGAGCATCGAAAACCACGGGATGGGAATAGCCCACGTTCAGCGTCAGCTTTTTGCCTTCGGCCGCAGCGCGGTAGCCGGTGCCAACCAGCTCCAGAGACTTGGAGAAACCATCGGTGACACCCACGACCATGTTATGCACCAGGCTGCGGTACAGCCCGTGCATCGCCTTGTGGGGCTTGGAATCCGTGGGGCGCTGAAGGGTCAGTACATTCCCTTCCTGTTGCACGGTAATATCCCGGTTTACCCACTGGGATAATACTCCCTTGGGGCCTTTCACCGTTACGGTGTTGTCCTGGGAAACCGTGACCGTCACGCCCGCGGGGACAGTGATCGGAAGCTTTCCGATTCGAGACATAATCGCACCTCCATTGACAGTCGGTTTACCAGATGTAAGCCAGCACTTCGCCGCCTACGGCGCTCCTGCGGGCTTCCTTATCGGTCATAAGGCCCTTGGAGGTGCTGATGATGGCGATTCCCAGGCCGCCGAGCACCTTGGGCAGTTCTTCGCAACGGGCATACACGCGCAGGCCGGGGCGGCTGATGCGCTTCAGGCCCGCGATTACGGGCTGCTGCTTGCCGTTCACATACTTCAAAACAATCTTGATACTTCCCGCCTGGCCTTCATCCTGGAAATCCACGGACTTGACATATCCTTCTGCCAGCAAGATCTTGGCAATGGCCTTTTTGAGGTTGCTTGCGGGCAACGTCAAGGCGTCATGCTTGGCGACTTGCGCATTGCGGATGCGGGTCAGCATATCGGCAATGGGATCATTCACAACCATGGTGGAACCTCCTTCCGTTCTTCCCCGCTTACCAACTGGCCTTGCGGACACCGGGGATCTGGCCGGCATAGGCCAATTCTCTGAAGCAAATGCGGCACACGCCGTACTTGCGGAGCACCGAGTGGGGCCGGCCGCACAGGCGGCAGCGGGTATAGGCGCGGGTGGAGAATTTCGCTGGCCTCTGTTGCTTTAGGATCATGCTTGTTTTAGCCACTTTGAGTTTTCCTCCTTCCCTTACTGTGCGAACGGCATGCCCAGGAGCCTGAGCAGTTCCATGCATTCCTCGTCCGTCTTGGCGGTGGTTACGAAGATGATTTCCATACCCCGTACCTTTTCCACCTTGTCGTACTCAATTTCAGGAAACAGGAGCTGTTCACGGATGCCCAGGGCATAGTTGCCGCGGCCGTCAAAAGCCTTGGTGGATACGCCGCGGAAGTCACGCACGCGGGGAAGGGCGATATTCATCAATTTATCGATGAACTCTTCCATCCGGACGCCCCGGATGGTGACCTTTGCGCCGATGTTCATGCCCGCACGCCGCTTGAAGTTGGCGAGGCTCTTGCGGGCCTTGGTTATTTGGGCTTTCTGGCCGGCGATGGCGGTCAGCTCCGCCACAGCGCCTTCCAACGCCTTGGCGTTGTCCTTGCAGTCGCCCAAGCCCATGTTGATGATGACCTTCTCCAGCTTGGGGATCTCCATCACGTTCTTGTAGCCGAATTTCTGCTTCAGGGCAGGTACAGCTTCGGCCAAGTATTTATCATGCATTCTGGTAGCCATTTGCCGTCTCCTCTCCCTTTATCAGTCTATCTTCGCCTTGCATTTTTTGCAGACGCGGACCATTTTCTTTGCCTTTTTGCCGTCTTCCTTTTCCACCACCTCAGCCACGCGGCCGATCCTGGTGGCGGCGCCGCACTTGGGGCAGATGAGCATCACGTTGGAGGCGCTGATGGCGCTTTCCTTGTGGATGATGCCGCCGGGCTGGCCCTGGTTGCGGGGCTTCTGATGCTTTGTGACAACGGCTACGCCTTCCACGACGACCTTGCCGGTCTTGGGATAAGCGGTGAGGATCTTGCCCTTTTTGCCCTTGTCGTCACCGGAGATGACAACGACCTGGTCTTTGGAGCGGATATGCATAATCGTCACACCTCCTTACAGTACTTCCGGGGCCAGCGAGACGATCTTCATGAAATCCTTCTCGCGCAGTTCCCGGGCGACAGGCCCGAAGATACGGGTCCCACGGGGCATCTTTTGCTCGTTGATGATGACGGCTGCGTTATCGTCAAAACGGATGTAGCTGCCATCGGGGCGGCGCTTCTGCTTGCGCATGCGCACCACGACAGCCTTGACCACATCGCCCTTCTTGACGGTGCCGCCGGGAGTGGCCGTCTTGACACTGGCCACGATGATATCGCCAATGGACCCATCCCGGCGGAAGGAGCCGCCCAGGACGCGGATGCACATGATTTCCTTGGCGCCGGAATTGTCGGCCACCTTCAGTCGCGTTTGCGGCTGGATCATAAGGGTTTTCCTCCTTTACGACGGCTCACTTCGCCTTTTCGATGATCTCCACCAGGCGCCAGCGTTTGTCGTGGCTCAGCGGGCGGGTTTCCATCACGCGCACGGTATCGCCGATACCGCATTCGTTGTTCTCGTCATGGGCTTTCAGCTTGCTGGTCTGGTTCATGATTTTCCCATACAGCGGATGGCGGACGCGGGTTTTTATCGAAACGACGATGGTCTTGTCCATCTTGTCGCTGACCACGACGCCGATGCGTTCCTTGCGGATTCCTCTTTGTTCAGACATGGAAACGGCTGCCTCCTTTCACGTCTTGTTACGCCTGCTTCTGGTCGAGAGCCCGCAAAACGGTTTTCGCCCTGGCGATATCCCGCTTCACGGAAACGATCTGCATAGTGTTTTGAAGCTGGCCGGTAGCAAGCTGGAAACGAAGGGTGAAAAGCTCGCTTTTCAAATCCTTGATCTTATCGTTCAGTTGAACGATGTTCATAGCGGCGAATTCGCTGGCCTTCATTTGCTTTCACCACCCGCTTCAGTGTTTTGCTCCTCACGGATGAGGATCTTGGTCTTGATTGGCAGCTTGTGGCTGGCCAGGCGCACCGCTTCCCGTGCATCGGCTTCGGGCACGCCTGCGATTTCAAAGAGGACGCGGCCGGGCTTCACAACGGCCACCCAGTATTCCGGAGAACCTTTACCGGAACCCATGCGGGTCTCGGCGGGCTTTTCCGTAACAGGTTTATCGGGAAAAATCTTGATCCAGACCTGACCGCCGCGCTTGGTATAGCGGGTCAGGGCGATACGGGCGGCCTCAATCTGCTGGCTGGTGATCCAGGCGGGCTCCGTCGCCACAAGGCCGAAATCGCCGTAAGCCAGGAAGTTGCCGCGGCTGGCCTTTCCCTTCATGCGGCCGCGGAAGACGCGGCGGCGCTTTACACGTTTGGGCATCAACATGGATTACTTGCCTCCTTCGGTCCGGGCAGCGGCCGGGGATTTCTTGGCCTTGGGCAGGATCTGTCCTTTATAGATCCAGACTTTCACGCCCAAGCGGCCATAGGTGGTCTTAGCCTCGGCAAAGCCGTAGTCAATGTTGGCCCGAAGCGTCTGCAGGGGGATGGACCCTTCATGATAATGCTCGGTCCGGGCGATGTCCGCGCCGCCCAGGCGACCGCTGACGCTGGTCTTGATCCCCTTGGCGCCGCTCTTCATGGACCTTTGCAGGGCCTGCTTCATGGCACGGCGGAAGCTGATGCGCTTTTCCAATTGCTGGGCGATGTTCTCGGCCATCAGTTGGGCGTCCAGATCGGGTTGCTTGATCTCCAGCACATTCAGGTTGGCCGGATGGCCCAGGAACTGCTCGATGTCCTTTTTCAGCGCTTCGATGCCGGCGCCGCCGCGGCCGATGATCATGCCGGGCTTGGCGGTGAAGATGTTCACCGTCAGGCGGCTGGCGCTGCGCTCAATATCGATCCGGCTGATGCCGGTGGCATAATATTTTTTCTTCAGCATTTCGCGGAGCTTGTAATCCTCGATGAGGTTGTTCGCGAAATCCTTCTTGCCGGCGTACCAGCGGGTGCTCCAGTCAAAGATTACACCGACGCGAGCGCCGTGCGGATTTACCTTCTGGCCCATGGAAAAACCTCCCTCGGATTACTTTTGGTCCAGCACCACGCTGATGTGGCTGGTGCGTTTGAGCATGGGGGCAGCGCTGCCGCGGCTGCGGGCCACAAAACGCTTGAGCGTGGGGCCCTGGTTGGCGCAGATTTCCGCCACATACAGGGAATTGCGGTCCAACTCCCTGTTGTTCACCGCGTTGGCGATGGCGCTGCTTAAAAGCTTTGCCACTACGGGGGAAGCTGCCTTGGGCGTATACATCAGGATGGCCAGCGCCTCATCCACCTTTTTCCCGCGGATCAGATCGATAACGATTTTGACCTTGCGGGAGGAGATGCGGACGTATCTGGCGTGAGCGCGGGGCCTTTTATCGGCATTGGCCTTGCGGGCCGCGGCCTTTTCCTTGATTCTGGTTGCCATAGCTTGTCACTCCTTCCGTCTTACTTGCGGGCGCTGGCCTTTTCGCCGGCGTGGCCCCGGAAGGTCCGCGTGGGGGCGAATTCGCCGAGCTTGTGTCCTACCATGTCCTCAGTCACATAGACGGGCACATGCTTGCGGCCGTCATGCACGGCGATGGTATGGCCCACGAAATCCGGAAAGATGGTGGAAGCCCTGGACCAGGTTTTTACCACGCTCTTTTTTCCGGAGGTGTTCATTTCGGTAACGCGCTTTAAAAGCGCCTCGCTTACGAAAGGTCCCTTCTTAATGGAACGGCTCATTCTTGGGTTGCCTCCTTCCTACTGGCTAAAGCGGTCACTTGCTGCCCGCGCGCTTGACGATCATCTTGTTGGAATACTTCTTGTGCTTGCGGGTCTTGAGGCCCAGCGCCACCTTGCCCCAGGGGGTTACGGGAGCGGGCATGCCGACAGGGGATTTGCCCTCGCCGCCGCCGTGGGGATGGTCCACCGGGTTCATGACCACGCCGCGGACGGTAGGCCGGATGCCCATGTGGCGCACGCGGCCGGCTTTGCCGATCCTGATGTTTTCATGATCGCTGTTGCCTACGGTGCCGATGGTGGCTTTGGCGTTCACGGGGAGGCGGCGGACCTCGCCGGAGGGGAGGCGGACCTGGGCGTAGGCGCCTTCCTTGGCCATGAGCTGCGCGGAGAGGCCGGCGGAGCGCACGAGCTGGCCGCCGCGGCCGGGCTTCAACTCCAGGTTGTGGATCAGCGTGCCCACGGGGATGTTGGCAAGGGGCAGCGCGTTGCCGGGCTTGATGTCGGCAGTCTCGCCGCTTACCACCTTGTCGCCCACGGTCAGGCCCTGGGGAGCCAGGATGTAGCGCTTCTCGCCGTCGGCATAGTTCAAAAGGGCGATGAAGGCCGAGCGGTTGGGATCATATTCGATGGCAGCCACTTTGGCGGGGATATCCAGCTTGTTGCGCTTGAAATCGATGATCCTGTACTTGATCTTGTTGCCGCCGCCCTGGTGGCGGACGGTGATTTTGCCCTGCTTGTTGCGGCCGGCATTCTTTTTGAGGTATTCCACCAGGGACTTTTCAGGCGCCTTCTTGGTGATTTCCTCAAACGTCAGCACCGACATAAAGCGCCGGGCGGGCGAAGTCGGCTTATAAAGACGGATAGCCATTGTTCTTGTCCTCCCTGCTTTACTGGGCCATGCCCTCGAAGAATTGGATGGGCTTGGATTCCTTCTTGAGCGTTACATAGGCCTTTTTGATTTCGGCGGTGCGGCCGGAGTACTTGCCCTGCCGCTTGATCTTGCCCAGGGTGCGCAGGGTATTCACCTTGTCCACCTGGATGCCGTCATCCTTGAAAATGCTTTCCAAGGCCTGCTTGATCTCTGTCTTGTTGGCGGTCACGGCCACTTCGAACACGTAGCGCTTTTCGCCGATGCCATCATACGCCTTCTCGGTCAGAACCGGGCGCAGGATGATGTCATGGGGGTCCTTCATTGCGCGTACACCTCCTCCACGCTCTTGGTCGCATCAAGGGTCAGGATGATCTTTCCGGCGCGCAGGATGTCGTACACGTTCAGGGTGTTGACATACGCGGTTTGCAGGTTCTCAATGTTGCGGGCGGCGCGGACCACGGTCTCGTCCGGCGCGGGCAGAACCATCAACGCGCTCTTTTGGACGCCCAGCTTTTGAAGCACGGCGGCCATCAGCTTCGTCTTGGCTTCCGGCAGGGTAATCCGATCCACAACGGTGATCTCGCCGGCATTGAACTTGGCGGTCAAAGCGCTTTTGAAGGCCAGGCGGCGAACCTTGCGGTTGACGCTCACCACATAATCCCGGGGCTTCGGGGCGAAAACCACGCCGCCGTGGCGGAACTGGGGCGCACGGTTGCCGTGGTGGCGGGCATTGCCGGTGCCCTTCTGACGGTAAATCTTCCGGCCGCCGCCGCGCACCTCGCTGCGGGTCAGGGCGCTTTGGGTGCCCTGGCGCTTATTGGCCAAAATGGAGCGGACCACCAGGTGCATAGCTGGTTCATGAATCTCGGCGGCAAAAAGCTCGTCGCTGAGCTCGATTTCGCCAATGGCCGCGCCTTCCATGTTATAAAGAGCAGTCTTGGGCATAATGACGTTCCTCCTTCACCAAGGCATCAGGCCTTCACCGTATTGCGGACCAGAAGCACGGTGCCTTTGGGGCCGGGCACGGCGCCCTTGACCAAAAGCAGATTGCGCTCCGCATCCACCTGCACGATTTCCAGATTTTGAATGGTCACGCGCTCCACGCCATAATGACCGGGCATCCTCTTGTTCTTGAACACGTGGGCGGGGTGGGTGTTGGCGCTCATGGAGCCTACGCCGCGGTGGTATTTGGAGCCGTGGGCCATGGGGCCCGTATGCTGGTTCCAGCGGTAGATGGTGCCGGTGAAGCCGTGTCCGCGGCTTGTGCCCACCACATCGATCTTATCGCCGGCGGCGAACACGTCGGCCTTCAGCTCCTGGCCGACGCTGTAGGAAGCGGAATCCTCCAGGCGCAATTCCCGCAGCGTGCGGCAGGGAGCGGCGCCGGCCTTTTTGAAGTGCCCCGCTTCGGGCTTGTTGAGAAGTTTCTTGGCGCGGTTTTCCGCCAGGGCGTCAAACCCTACCTGAATGGCCTCGTACCCGTCTTTTTCAACGGTCTTTTTCTGCACGACGGTGCAGGGGCCCGCTTCGATCACTGTAACCGGCACCAGGCGCCCGTCTTTTGTAAACACCTGGGTCATGCCGAGCTTTTTGCCTACGATGGCTTTTTTCATGTATCTTACACCTCCTGCTCTTTGGTCTTACAGCTTGATTTCGATTTCGACACCAGCAGGAAGATCGAGCTTCATCATGGCGTCCACGGTGCGGGGGTTGGGGTTGTGGATGTCGATCAGGCGCTTGTGGGTGCGCTTCTCGAACTGCGCGCGGCTGTCCTTGTACTTATGGGGCGCGCGCAGGATGGTGACGATTTCCTTCTCCGTGGGAAGGGGGATGGGTCCTGACACACGGGCGCCAGTCCTCTTGGCGGTATCCACGATCCGCTCCGCAGACTGGTCGATCAACTGATGCTCGTACGCCTTGAGCTTGATACGGATTTTCTGGCTGGCCATTGATTTCCCTCCTTGATCGTTCTCAAGTACACGCTGCCGGGTGTGCCATGACAAGGCACAACCCCACGCGCCTTAAGTCCGCCGCCCGATTATCGGGCTGGTCCATGATAATTACCCGCCTGGCCCGGCGGCAACTTACCACTTCATCCCTTGGACAGACAACTATATCATTATAAAGCACGCTGATTTGTTTTGCAATAGTTTTTTGGCGTCTTCTCCATATTTTTTTCATGCTTTTCCAAAAAATCAGCCTTGAAAAGCAAGCATTTGCGCCCGTAAGCCGCCTTTACCCTGTCCACCGCTCCGGGTGTGTCCGTTTTTTCCCTCCAAAGGCTTCCAGAAGCCTTCCAACTGCCCTGTTTTTCTTTTTTGATGCAGATTCCCGTTGATCCGCACGGGTTTTGAGGCTCATGCATATCCACGCCCCCGTGTGTGTCGCAATCCGGATAGAAAAAACCCCGGAAACGGGGCGGCAGCCATGCCGGCTGCGCAAGGAATGGAAGCCACCCGGCCGCCAGCCACCACATTTTGTGGCCGGGGACGTCAGCGCGTGGTGCCGGCAACGGCGAAAGCCAGTACGGCCAACCCCAGGACAATGATAAAAACAAGGCCTTTCCCCAGGGCTGCCTTGAGCCTTTGCCTGCGGTGAAAGCGCCGGCGGTCCTGTTCCATGGGCTTCCCTCCCGCGCGTCATAAAATGGAAAAAGGGGGAATCCTTCACCGGATTCCCCCGTGCATCAGCCGATTATTCGAACACGCTGGCCACGACGCCGGAGCCTACGGTGCGGCCGCCCTCGCGGATGGCGAAGCGGAGGCCCGGCTCGATGGCGATGGGGGTGATGAGCGTGATCTCCATGTCGATATGGTCGCCGGGCATCACCATCTCCACCCCGTCGGGCAGCTTGATGTTGCCGGTCACGTCCGTCGTGCGGAAGTAGAACTGCGGCCTGTATCCGTTGAAGAACGGTGTATGGCGCCCGCCCTCTTCCTTGGTCAAAACGTATACCCGGCCGGTGTAGTGGGTGTGCGGCTTGATCGTGCCGGGCTTGGCCAGCACCTGGCCGCGCTCGATATCGCTGCGCTGCACGCCGCGGAGCAGAACGCCGATGTTGTCGCCGGCTTCCGCCTGGTCCAGCAGCTTCCTGAACATTTCCACGCCCGTCACAACCACGGGGCGGGCCTTTTCCATCAGGCCTACGATTTCCACCGTGTCAGATACCTTCACGATTCCGCGCTCCACGCGGCCCGTGGCTACCGTGCCGCGGCCCGTGATGGAGAACACGTCTTCCACAGGCATCAGGAACGGCTGGTCCGTTGCGCGCTTGGGAGAGGGAATATATTCATCAACGGCCTTCATCAGCTCGAAGATGCACTTGGTCTCCTTGGCATTGTCCACATCGGCGCCGCCGTTTACCACATACTCCATCGCCTGGAGCGCGGAGCCCTTCACGATGGGAATATCATCGCCCGGGAACTCATACTGGCTCAGAAGCTCGCGCACTTCCATCTCCACCAGTTCCAGCAGCTCTTCGTCATCCATCATGTCCACCTTGTTCAGGAAGACAACGATGTAGGGCACGCCTACCTGGCGGGCAAGAAGAATATGCTCGCGCGTTTGAGGCATGGGGCCGTCGGGAGCGGAAACCACCAGGATCGCGCCGTCCATCTGCGCGGCGCCGGTGATCATGTTCTTTACATAGTCGGCGTGGCCCGGGCAGTCCACGTGGGCATAGTGCCGGGCATCCGTCTGATATTCCACGTGGGAGGTGTTGATCGTGATCCCGCGTGCCTTCTCTTCCGGCGCCTTGTCGATTTCGTCATATTTCATCGCCACCGCGCCGCCGTGCTTGGCCAGCACCATGGTGATGGCCGCCGTCAGCGTCGTCTTGCCGTGGTCTACGTGACCGATGGTGCCGATGTTCACGTGCGGCTTCGTGCGTTCAAACTTTTGCTTGGCCAT
>JAEWWY010000315.1 GCA_023458835.1 Bacillota bacterium | reverse complement strand
TCGCTGGTCACAACGCCGGGAAGGTCCAGACCGGGGATATTGGGCAGCATGGGCGCGGAACCCGTGGCAATCAATACGCGCTCTGCCGTCAGCACCCTGTCCCCTACCGCGACAGTATGTCCATCCCAGATCACGCCCTCGCCCTGAAAAAGTGTTATGCCATTTTGGGTGATCAGCCGCCCGATGCCATCCCGCAGGGTGGAAACCAGCTCATCCTTACGGGCGTACATCCTGTCAATATCCAGGGTCACCTGTTCAGCTTTGATGCCCCAGCCGGAAATCAGGTCCAGCTCTCCAAAGCCCATGGCGGCATGGAGCAGCGCCTTGGTGGGCACGCAGCCGCGGTTTAGGCATGTGCCCCCCACCTCGCCCTTTTCCACCAGCGCCACCCTCTGTTTCAGTTGGGCTGCTCGGATGGCGGCCTCATAGCCGCCCGGCCCCGCACCCAGAATGATCCAGTCAAAATCCATGGCTGTCTCCCCTTAAAAGTTTTGGCTCGTTAAAAAAGCCTGCAGATCGCGGCCAATTTCCTCCGATTGCGCGCAGATGGGCGCGATGGCTTCTGCCAGCGCCGCTCCATTCAGCGGGCGTCCGGCGATCAGGCCGGGAAGGCTGCGGATCAAGCCTTCGTCCAGCGCGTCGGAATAGGCGGCGCATTCCTTGACGCGGCCCGATTCCACTGAAAGCTGCAATTGGATATTTCCCCAGGAAAAGCGTTCTTCCCCTTCCCAGGTGAAGGGGATGGGGCGGCCATAGATCCAATCCCAGGCGGAAAACTTTGCCTTTCCCGCCGCTACCTTCCCCCCGTCGATACGGGAAGCGGGCAGCTCTTGGGGAATTGCCCCATATACGTTGCCCAAAGCCGAAATCAGCGCATCCTTAAGGGCGGGAATGATGATGTCCGGGCACAGCTCCTTAAGGTTCACCACCCGTGCCCGGACGGAGGACACGCCCTTGGACGCAAGCTTCTGCTGGGGTACATTCAGGTACCGGGCCAGGTTGTCCATATCCACATGCACCAGCAGCGTGCCATGGTGATAAGCGTTTGCGCCGCTTTTATAAAAGGCGTTGCCTGAGAATTTGCGGCCGTCCACCGTGATATCATTGCGGCCGGTGCGCTCCGCCGGGATGAAGAAGGAGCGCACCGCCTGCAAAATGACTTCCGTCTGCCGGGCCGTATCATAATCGGCCTGGCTTGCAAGAAATGTGAAATTGAGATTGCCCAGGTCATGATATACCGCGCCGCCGCCGGAAAGCCTGCGCACCAGGTGACCGCCGTCTTTTTCAAGATCAGGCACGCGCACTTCCTTCCAGGCGTTTTGGTTGCGGCCGATCACCACCGTGTTCCGGTTCTGCCACAGGTACAGGATGACTTCCCCTGGCTGGACGGTTTCCAGCAGGTGTTCCTCCAGCGCCAGGTTATCGTAGGGAGCCGTGCATTCCGTTACCACATAGCGGCACCGGTGTATCATGGTGTCACTCCTTCTCGAATGTATACCGCAACCTGGGATTCCGGGCCGCCGCCACTTCGTCGGGCCTGCCGATGGGGGTGGTCACGGGGCACAGGTGCAGGCTTTCCGGGTCATCCTTGGCTTTTTGCGCGATCTCCTTCAAAGCGGCGATGCCTTCCTCCAGCGTTTCCCGGCTCTCCGTTTCGGTAGGCTCTATCATCAGCGCCTCGTGAACGATGAGGGGGAAGTACATTGTCGGGGGATGCATGCCCTTGTCCAGCAGCGCTTTCGCCACATCCAGGGCGGACACGCCCGTTTCCTTTTTCATGTTCTCCAGGGTCAGCACAAACTCATGCATGCAGGTATGGTCATAGGCCAGATCGTATGTATCCTTCAGGCGGTGCATCATGTAATTGGCATTGAGCACGGCATTTTCCGATGCCTCGCGGACGCCTTCCCGGCCCAGAGTGAGGATGTACGTCAGCGCCCGCACCACCACCAGGAAGTTGCCGTAAAACGCCTTCACCTGGCCGATGCTCTGGGGGCCGGGGTTTTCACCCAGCGCGGAAGCCGGCAGGAAGGGCGACAAAAAGGCCTTGCAGCCTACCGGGCCGGCGCCGGGCCCGCCGCCGCCGTGGGGCGTGGAGAAGGTTTTGTGAAGGTTTAAATGCACCACGTCAAAGCCCATGTCGCCGGGCCGCACCACACCCATGATGGCGTTCAGATTTGCCCCGTCGTAATAGTTCAGCCCGCCGGCTTCATGGACGATGCTTGTGATTTTGAGTATATTCCTGTCAAACAAGCCCAGGGTGTTGGGGTTGGTAAGCATCAGTCCGGCGGTATCCTCCCCCACGGCGGCACGCAAAGCGTTTAAATCCACGCAGCCGTCCGGCCCGGAGGGGATGCTTACCACCGTATAGCCCGCCATGGCGCCCGTGGCCGGGTTGGTGCCATGGGCGGAATCGGGCACGATCAGCTTTGTCCGCTTGTTGTCGCCCCTTGACTGGTGGTAGGCCTTGATCAACAGCACGCCCGTAAACTCCCCGTGGGCGCCGGCGGCGGGCTGGAATGTCATCCTGTCCATGCCGGTGATCTCGCACAGGTGCTTTTCAGCGGCGGACAGAACCTCCATGCACCCCTGCACCGTTTCCTTGGGCTGGAGTGGATGGATGTTGGCAAACCCCGGCAGCGCGGCGATCTCATCGTTGATGCGGGGATTGTACTTCATGGTGCAGGAGCCCAGGGGATAAAAGCCGTTGTTTACGCCATGGGTCCGCCGGGACAGCTTCGTATAATGGCGGCTGATGTCCGTTTCCGCAACCTCCGGCAGGCGCGGGGCTTTTTCCCTTTGCAGCCCCTTGGGCAGCGCAGCCTCCGGCACGTCGCATTTGGGCAAAAGGCTTACACGGTGGCCGGGGCGGCTTACTTCAAAGATCAGGTTCATTTTCCGCACACCTCCCGGACGGTTTGGATCACATCGTCAAGCTGTTCCCGGCTTACCTGTTCGGTGGCGCACCAGAGCAACTGGTCTTCCCCTACCGGCAGCCCGCCCAGGATATCCTTTGCTTCTAGGGCTTTCAAAATGGCCTCCCGCTTCCCGCCGCAGGCGGTAACGAATTCATGGAAGAAGGGCGCGTGCCCCACGCGGCGGATACCGGAAGCCTTTGTCAGCCCCTCCATCAGATAATGTGCCTTGCTCATGGATTGCACAGCCACTTCCCTGAGGCCTTCAGGCCCCATGGCGGACAGGTATACCGCGGCGGTCAGGGCGCACAGCGCCTGGTTGGAGCATACGTTGGAGCTGGCCTTCTCCCTTCTGATGTGCTGCTCCCTGGCCTGCAGCGTCAATACAAAGGCGCGGTTGCCGTTATGATCCGCCGTTTCGCCCGCGATGCGGCCGGGCAGCCTGCGCATCATAGCCGTGGTGGACGCCATAAAGCCAAGGTACGGCCCGCCGAAGGACAAAGGCATGCCCAGCGGCTGGCCTTCGCCCACGGCGATATCAGCCCCCGCTTCCCCGGGAGACTGCATAACAGCCAAGGCGATGGGGTTCACGCCCAGGATGTACTTGCCCCCCGCCGCGTGCACCTTTTCGCCCAGGACCTTTGCATCCTCCAGGCCGCCGTAAAAATTGGGCTGCTGGATGTAAAGGCAGGCGGTATCCTCGCCCAGCATGCTTTCCAGCGCGGCAAGATCGGTAACGCCATCCTTTTCCGGCACGATGCGCATGGGGGCATTGGCTGCGTTGCAAAATGTTTGAATGGTGGCAATGGTATCCGGATGGGCCGTGGCGGATACCAGCGCCGTCACCCGCTTGCGTTCCCGGCACATGGCCACCGCTTCCGCCGCGGCCTCGGCTCCGTCGTACATGGAGGCATTGCTTACATCCAGCCCGGTCAACTCGCAGATCATGGTTTGGTATTCAAAAATGGACTGCAAAATACCCTGGCTGATCTCCGGCTGATAGGGGGTATAGGCGGTGACAAACTCCTCTTTGGAGGTAATATACTTCACAATGGAGGGGATGTAATGGTTGTACGCCCCCGCGCCCCGCAAGATCACGGAATAGGTTTTGTTCTTGCGGGAAATGTCCGTCATCTCCCGGCGCACCTCAAGCTCCGCCTTGCCCTCGGGCAGGTTCAGGGGCGATTGCAAAAGCACCTGGGCGGGCACATCCAAAAACAGCTCCGAAACGCTGCCGAGCCCTAAAGAGGAGAGCATTTCCTGCCGCTCCCCAAGGGTAGTGGGAATGTAGCTGCCCATCTTACTCCTCCTTGGGCATGGACGCGTAGGCATCGGCATCCATAAACTCCACCGTGGCCGTAACATCCTTCACCCTGATGAACCAGGCTTCATACGGCGACTGGTTGATGCTTTGCGGGCTGTCCAGCAGCGCTTCGTTGATCTGTGCCACCTCGCCGGAAACGGGGCTGTACACGTCGCTGACTGCCTTCACCGATTCCACATCGCCAAAGCTTTCCCCCGCGGAAACGCTGTCGCCGGGCTGGGGCAAATTCACAAATACCAAGTCGCCCAGGGCCTCCTGGGCATAATCCGTCAAACCGATCTCCAATGTTCCGTCGCCCAGGGTGCGCACCCATTCGTGGGTTTTGGTATACCGAAGCTCACTGGGGGTGTTCATGATGATAGCCTCCTTTTATTTTTTGCTCGCCTTTTTGTAAAAGGGCAGGGGAATGACCTGGGCGGCGATGCGCCGGCCCCGGACATCCACCTCCACCTGTGTGCCCGGCTCCGAGATTTCTTTCTCCACCAGCGCCATGGCCACCGCCTGATTCAGATATGGGCAGAAGGTGCCTGAGGTGGTGGTACCTACCTGCTTTTCCCCCTGAAACACCGCGCAATGCTCCCTGGCGATGCCACGGCCCGTCATGGCAAGACCCACCCGCGCGATTTTCGGCTCGCCCCTGTTGATAAGCGCCGCCTTGCCGATGAAATCCGGCTTGTTCATCTTCACAAACATTTGAAGGCCCGTTTCCAGCGGCGTGATCTCCTCGTCCATCTCATGGCCGTAAAGGGGCATGGCCGCCTCCAGCCGCAGCGTGTCCCTGGCGCCCAGGCCGCAGGGCACAAGGCCCAGGTCTTTCCCCGTATCCAGCAAAAGGGCAAACAGCCTGGGGGCGTCCTCATTCCCGCAATAGAGTTCGAATCCGTTTTCCCCCGTATAGCCTGTGCGGGAAATGATGCAGGCAATACCGCCTACGGTCCCCTTTTCCACAAAATAATAATATTTCTTGGGAATATCCTCGTCACGGCACAGGCGGGCCCGGCCCTCACCGGCCTTGGGTCCCTGCAGCGCCACCTGGGACATTTCATCGGACACATCCTCCATGCGCACATCCCCGAAAAGGTGCTGGCGCATAAAGGACACATCCTTTTCCCGGTTGGAGGCGTTCACTACCATCATGTACCGCTCCTCGCCCATGCGGTAAACGATCAAATCGTCCACCACGCCGCCCCGCTCATTGCACATGGGGCTGTAGCGCACCTGCCCCACCGCCATGCCGTCCATGTCGTTGGTGACAAGCATCTGGATGTTGGCAAGCGCATCGGGTCCTGTGAACATGACCTCTCCCATATGGGATACGTCAAACAGCCCACAGGCCATGCGCACCGCCATGTGCTCGGCAATCACCCCGGCGGGATATTGTACCGGCAGAATGTACCCGGCGAAGGGCACCATTTTGCCGCCCAGTGCCACATGGCTGTCATACAAAGGCGTTTTCCTGTCCATGATTGTTCCCCCTATCGTCATGTTTGCATAAACAGAAGCGAACAGGCCGCTTGCGCAGCCTATCCGCCTCTGTTGTCGAACCTGAAAGATTCCTCCCCGCACAATCACGCACGAAGGAGTTGCTTCTTCGGTGCATCAATGCTTTCCAGAGTTTCGTCCCGGTTTAGTCTTTTTGCCTGAGAGTTTGTTGCGTCTTCCCCTTCGGCGCCGCCACACGGCAGTCTCTCCTAAACCGTTCATCCGAAATATATAGTTGTCGTTCCAAAAAAGTGTACAATGCCCACCGTTTTTTGTCAATCTATTTTGAAGGGTTCTTTTGGAGGGGCCTGCCCTCCAAGCGGCCTGCTCAAGGACTTGAAGTCCATGAGAATCCTGAAGCAATGGGCTGTCAACTGCACAAATTGCGGTATGCGGGCAATTGATAACCGCCCCTGCGGCCACAAGGCTCCTATCCCGGTCAACCCGAAACCCCGCCTTGTTTGTCTTGAACCGGCATGCCGCAAGGAAAAACCTTCCCTTGCAAGCCGGGCAATTCCGCCTTGACGGAAGCATACAGCCGGTATCCTCCCGCCAGGTTGTAGGCGTCGAATCCGTTCTGGGTTAATATGCGGCAGGCAATATAGCTGCGCAGGCCGCTGTGGCAGTGAACGTAAACCGGCTTGGCCTTATCCAGTTCCGAAAGCCTCTCCCTTAGCTCATCCACGGGGATATGCACCGTGCCCTCCATCCTGCCATGCCGGCGTTCGGACATCGTGCGCACGTCCAGCATGGTCACGCTGCCGTCCCGGGGGAGGCCGTCCACATCATGCCAGTGGAATTGCTTTACCTTGCCGGCAAGCAGATTTTCCGCCATGAAGCCCGTCATGTTCACCGGGTCCTTGGCGGAGGAGAAAGGCGGCGCATAGCACAGCTCCAGCTCCGCAAGGTCATACACCGTCATCCCGGCCCGGATAGCGGTATTGATCACGTCGCACCGCTTATCGACACCTTCAAAGCCCACGATCTGGGCTCCCAGCACCTTGCCGTCCTGCGGGCTGAACAAAAGCTTGATGGTTTGGCTGGTAGCGCCGGGATAATAGGAAGCATGGGAGTTCCCGAACGCGTACACCTTGTCATAGGCCATATCCGCCGCCTTCAAGGCTGCTTCGTTCATCCCCGTAGCCGCCACCGTCATATCGAACAGCTTTAAGACCAGTGCGCCCTGGCTGCCCTTAAAAATGCTTGGGATGCCGCATATGTTGTCCGCCGCAATGCGCCCCTGCTTGTTGGCAGGCCCCGCCAGAGGCAGGAAGGCCGGCTGGCCGGACACGAAATGCTTTACCTGCACCGCGTCGCCCACAGCATAGATGCTTGGATCGGAGGTACGCATATGCTCATCCACCAGGATAGCGCCCTTTAAGCTTACATGAAGCCCGGCCGCTTTGGCCAGGCCGCTTTCAGGCCGTACGCCCACGGATAAAAGCACCATATCGGCCGGCAGGCTGTTATCCCCCGCTTGGACCGTCAATCCGCCTTCCCCGGGCACAATCGCCTTGACGCCTGTATTCAGCATAAGGCGGATGCCCTTTTCCCGCGCATAGCTATGGACATCGGCAGCCATGTCAAAATCCAGCGGAGCGATCACATGATCAGCCAGCTCCACCACGGTTACCTCCAGCCCGGCCTCGCGAAGGTTTTCCGCCATCTCCATACCGATGGCGCCGCCGCCAACCACCACCGCCCCTTTCGGGCGCTTCTCCTCTATAAACGCCTTGATGCGCAGCGTATCCGGGATGGTGCGCAGGGTAAACACCCGGTCATCCTTCGCGCCGGGAATGGGCGGGATTACCGGCTCCGCGCCGGGGGAGAGGATCAATGCGTCGTAGGGCTCCTGATAGGAGGTTCCATCCTTCAGGTTCTTTACCGTGACCGTTTTCCCGGCAGGATCGATGGCCACGGCTTCCGAAAGGATGCGCACATCCACCCGGAACCTTTCAAAAAAACCCTCCGGCGTTTGCAGCGTCAGCTCTTCCTGATCCGTGATGGCGCCGCCCACATAATAGGGCAGGCCGCAGTTGGCATAAGAGATCAACGCGCCCCGCTCCAGCAATACGATGCCGGCCTGCTCATTCAGCCTGCGCAAACGGGCGGCGGCGCTGGCCCCGCCCGCCACGCCGCCGACGATAACGACTTTCATGTATTCGTTCCCTCACCTTTCCAGAGGCCCTTCGTAGCCGGCGATTCCGCCGATGTTCACTACCGCCGTGTACCCGAGCCGCGCAAAGCCCCGGCAGGCCGCCTGGCTCCTTGCGCCGCTCAGGCAATACACATACAGCGGCGCGCCCTTGTCGGGAACCTTCTGCTGAATTTGCTCCCATTGGTCCAGCGGCACGGAAAGGCTGCCGGGAAGATGCCCATTCAAATATTCGGCAGGCGTCCTTACGTCCACCAGGCGGACATCCGGGTTGCCTTTGGCCGCCGCCACAGCCTCCCGCATGGGCATGATGCCGCCACGATTAAACAAGCCCAGCATTTTACGCCTCCAACAGCTTCAGGATATCCTGCTTGGAACGGACACCCACCATGGACCCGGCCAGACGGCCATTTTTGAACACCGCCAGCGTGGGGATGCTCATCACGCCAAAACGGGAGGCCAGCTCCGGCTGCTCATCCACGTTGACTTTGCCTACCACGGCCTTTTCGCCCAATTCCTCCGAGATGCCTTCCACCACAGGGGCGATCATCCGGCAGGGGCCGCACCAGGGCGCCCAGAAATCCACCAGCACCGGCACTTCCGCCGCCAGCACATCATTGAAATTCTCCTTTGTAACCTTTATCGCAGCCATTGTATATTTCCTCCTTTGTCCTTTCGGACAACTTGATAGACATACTATACCCGCATTTGCGCCATTCGAAAGTGATAAAATCACAAAACGCGGCCCTTTTGAAGAAAAACAACGGATTTCGCTTACGTAGAAAGCTTATTTTTCCAGCATGGCGTTCAGAACCTCATGCCCTTCCCCGGTGAGCGCCACGCTGCCAAGCTCCAGCACGGGGATGTCCAGCACGAATCCCGGCTTTTGCCCGGCCTCCTTCACCGTCTCCACAAAATAGACGTAGAGGTTGGACTGCTCGTATTCCTGATACGCGTACCCGCTGAGGCGTATATCGTAATCCAGGGTGACCAGCCCCAAGTCCTCCAGGGATGCAAACAGCGCGCCGTTTGCCTTCACCGTATCCATATCATCCGCAGCGCTGGCAATGTACACAGGCTCCATGGCCACGGCGTACGCATCCCCGTCCCGGCTTGAGCGCAGGGCAAACCGGGAAATAGGCAGGTATCCCCGCTGATGTATGGCCAGCAGCACATCGGCCTGCGCCTGGGTAAGGGTACCCTCTTCAGGCGCAAGGTGCGCGTGGGTGTGGCCGCAGCCGCAGCCTTCCTCATGGGTATGTTCGTGACAGCAGCCTTCTCCGTGAGTGTGATGATGGCCGCAGCCGCAAGCTTGGTGATGTTCGTGATGCAAAGGATTTCCGCCTTTCATAATATATTGCAAAAAACCATTCCATGTCCCGCCGCGCCCGCCCTATTTTTCCAAAGGGCAGCGCATAAGGGGCACATATCGCAATTGTTCCTCCACCCGGCGGCTTTCAAACAGGGTGATTTCCTCCACCTGCTGGCTTACGGGTGCCACAGGGATCAGGGAAAGCGGCTTTGGATCCAGCCTTGCCTGCCGCGCCAGGGTGATGTGGGGATGAAAAGCTCCGTCCTCCAGCCGAAATCCCGCTGTAAGCAGCCGTTCCTTCAATCCAACCGCCAATCGTTCCAAAGGCGGCGATTTTGCAAGCCCGCAAAAGAGCACAGCATCCTGCGGCCGCCGGAAAAAAGAGAGATTCGTCAGCGCTATGGAAAAGGGTGCTGTCTCCCCCACCGTCTCTCTCATGATCTTTTCGATGCGTGCAACCGCCGCCGCATCCGCCTGGCCAATGAACTGCAGGGTGCAATGGTAGTTATCCCGAAGCGCGTACCGCCCGGGGAACTGCTTTTGCGCCTGCATCGCGGCGGCGCATAGGGAGTCTTTCATTTTCCCGTCAAGGCCTATGCCGATAAACACCCGCATGCCATTTTCCCTCCCGCCTACTCCAGCATAGGCATATTTTGCCCGTCTGTCAATGCGCAGCCGCAAGATTTTTATTGACAGGCCGCCTTCACGGGTGTATCAATGTATTGAAACGCAGCGAACAGAATACGACGCCGGGGAGGAACAACGCATGGAACGTTTTGCGTGGAAAGCCATCGTGCTGGAGGGAATGCTGGAGGAATACAGGCGCCGCCATGATGAAATCTGGCCCGAAATGACGGCACTGCTCAACGAAGCAGGCATCCATAACTATACGATCTGGAATGTGGGCAATGAGCTTTTCGGCTATTACGAGTGTGAAAGCACCGAACGCGCCAACCGGGTGCAGGCGCAAAGCGAAGTAGTCAAACGGTGGAACGAATCCATGGTGCCGCTGATGCGCATGGTGGCCGACGGCCGAGAAGGCGAAGGCGGCATGGTACAGGTATTTTACCATCCATAATGAAGCAAAAAGCAAAACCAGCGCCGGCCGATATTCGCCAAGCGCTGGTTTTTTGTTTGGCCGTTTTAGATCCACCGCTGTAATTCTTCATCCGTCGCCAATACCCGGTGGGTGCCCGCCACCAGATGGAACGTCCCTTTCAGGTAGTCGAACCCGCTGGCGGCATAATCATAATGCAGCGAGATGCGGCGCTTTTCCACTGCGGGATTCGGATGGGGAATGGCCGATAGCAGTGATTTGGTATAGGGATGGATGGGATGGCTGAAGATTTCTTCTGTAGTGCCCGTTTCCACCATATGCCCCAAGTGCAGCACGCCAATACGGTTGGAAATATACTTCACCATGGACAAATCGTGGGCAATAAACAAAAATGCCGTCTGGGTATCCTGCTGAATGCTCTTCATCAGATTCACTACCTGGGCCTGGATGGATACATCCAAGGCGCTGATGGGCTCATCCGCAATGATCAGGTCGGGGTTCATGATTAACGCTCTTGCAATGCCGATGCGCTGACGCTGGCCGCCAGAAAACTGGTGAGGGTAACGGCTGGCATGCTCCTGGCTCAGGCCCACCTTATGCAGCATTTCATAGACCTTTTCCTCCCGCTCCCTGCGGCCATTGCACAAACGATGGATATCCATACCCTGGGCAATGATATCCAGCACCTTTTTGCGGGGGTTCAGGCACGCCATGGGATCCTGAAAGATCATCTGCATCCTGGTGTGCAGGTAGGCTTCATCCTGCCTGGACAGCCTGCCGGAAACATCCCGCCCGCCAAAGGTAACCTTCCCGTCCGTAGGATCATACAGCCTGATGATGGTGCGCCCGATGGTGCTTTTCCCGCTGCCCGATTCCCCCACCAGGCCGTAAATCTCGCCGGGATAAATATCAAAGGAAACATCGTCCACCGCCTTGACGGTGAACCGGCGGTTGATGCGGAAATATTGTTTCAGGTTCCGCACCGAAAGCAACGGTTCTTGCCCGGTCATTTATTCCGCCTCCTTTAACAGCCGCCGCATCCTGTCACGAAGCTCTATGGGCATATCCACCTTGGGCGCATTCTCATGCAGCAGCCAAGTGGCGGCATAATGGGTATCGGTAATCTTAAACATGGGCGGCTCCTGGCGGTAGTCAATGTTCAGTGCATAGATATTCCGGGGGGCATAGGCATCCCCTTCCACATGGTGCAGAAGGTTGGGCGGATTGCCGGGAATGGTGTAAAGCCTTTCATCCCTGGTATCCAGGTCCGGCATGGAGGACAGAAGGCCCCAGGTATAGGGATGCCTCGGATCATAAAATATCTCTTCCACGGTTCCCTTTTCCACGATTTTTCCAGCGTACATCACCGCTACGTCGTCGGCCACCTTGGCCACCACCCCCAGGTCGTGGGTAATGTAGATAACCGAAATGCCAAGCTTTTTTTGAAGCTCGGCGATCAGTTCCAGTATCTTTGCCTGTATGGTCACGTCCAGTGCCGTGGTGGGCTCGTCGCAGATCAGTATCTCCGGCTCGCAGGCCAGCGCAATGGCGATCACCACGCGCTGGCGCATGCCCCCGGACAATTGATGCGGATAATTTTTCATGCGCTTTTCCGCTTCGGGGATGTTCACCAAATTCAAAAGGTTGATGGCCTTCTTCCATGCCTCCGCCTTGGAAACCTTGTAGTGATAGCGCATGCCCTCCATGATCTGGGCGCCGACGGTCATGGTGGGATTCAGGGAGGTCATGGGATCCTGAAACACCATGGCGATCTTCGTACCGTTGATCTCCCGGCGGATCTGCCTGTGGGGCATTTTCAACAGGTCGGCGGTGACAGGCTTGCCATCCTTTTGATAGGTATAGGCGATGGTGCCGGAATTGATTTTTCCATTGGAGGACAGTATGCCCATGATGGCCTTGACGGTAACGGATTTTCCGCTGCCCGATTCCCCCACGATGGCCAGGGTCTTGCCCCTTTTCAGGTCCAGGTTGACTCCCCGGATGGCGTTCACCGTGCCGGCGGAGGTGATGAAGGAAACGGAAAAGTCCCGTATGGACAATATATTCTCTTTTTCCATGCTCCGCCTCCTCACATTTCCTTCATTTTGGGGTCAAAGGCATCCCGCAGGCCATCGGCCAGCAGGTTAAAAGACAGCATGATGACGCCCAACACCACCACCGGGAAGATGATCATATACGGATGGGTGGTAAAGGACTTGAACGCCTCGCTGATCAGGGAACCTAGGGAAGCCAGGGGCTGGGGCACGCCCAGACCTACAAAGGCCAGGAATGCCTCGGTAAAGATGGCGTTGGGGATGGAGAACATGGACATGATGATCAATTGCCCGAACACATTGGGCAGGATCTCCCGGAAGATGATATAAAAGTTCTTGGCCCCCAGGGTTTTGGACGCCAGCACAAACTCCTGCTCCTTGAGCTTTAATACCTGGGCCCTGGCAATGCGGCTCATGCCGATCCATCCGGTGATCATCAGGGAAAAGGTGATGGTAACCATGCCGGGCTTTAAGACCAGGATCAGCAGCGTTACGATGACGAGGTTGGGAATGCCGTTTAATATCTCCACAAACCGCTGCATGACGGCGTCCACCTTGCCGCCGAAATAACCGGATATCAGGCCGTAGCTCAGGCCAAAGAGCATATCCACCAGCACGGCCACCAGGGCGATGTACAGGGAAATCCTTGTCCCTTCCCAGGTGCGGGTAAACAGGTCCCGGCCCAGGGTATCGGTGCCGAACCAGTAATAGACGTCCTCCAGGCCGGTGGCCTTTGTTTCGCTGATATACTTGTTTACTTCCTTGGTGCCGGTGGAGGTACGCAATTCCTCCGAGCCGTCGAATATCCCCAGCTTTTCCAGCCCCTGCACCCTGGGCGCCAGGTTTTGATGCTTGATGATTTGGGCGTCATAGGTGCGCCCGCTCAGGCC
>JAEWWY010000314.1 GCA_023458835.1 Bacillota bacterium | reverse complement strand
TTTTTTAAACCCGCCCCCCCCCCCCGCGCCGGAACCCCTTCCCGGAAAGCTTTCTTTTGTAGTTTAACGCAGCATGTCCCTGCATTTTTTCAGCGTTTCGCGCAGGGCGGCGGCTTTCATCTTTTTCGGGTTTTTTTCGATAAAGCAGCACAGCGTCTCCGGCCGGAAAATCGCCTGGGCGGCGTCCTGTATATTCTCCGCCGTCAGATCATTGTGCAGGCGCATTCTTACCTCCACGTCGCACTCGTCTGTGTTGCCGGCCAAAAAGGCCATTCCCAGCCGTTCGTTCATGCCTCCGGCCTTATCCAGGAGGATGCTCTCGTTCTCGGTAAAGTAGATGCGCGAGCGGTCCATCTGCTCATGGCTGATGAACCTGCGAAGCTTGCCCAGGATGGAAAAGACAAGCTCCAGGCTTTCCAAAAGCCGGTCATGCGCCACCTCGTAATCGATGGCGAAGCGGCGGTAGGGGCCAACCGTAACCACCTCGGAGCTGATGTCGTCCACCAGGGCGTACTTTTCCCTAAGCTCCAGGAACAGCACGGAGCTGAGCCCATCGCCCGTCATATGGCTGAGCATATCGGCGCAGGCGGGGAACACCAGGTTGGCGTCGATATCAAAGTATAAAAGAACCTGCGACAGATCGTAATCGGCGTTGAACAGCTCATCGCTGCTTTCATCCCGCATGCAAAAGTTCATGGGCGAGGGCTGTTCAAAAAGGCAGGGGCCCAGATCGGGAAGCTCCCCCAGCACCTCCCGGGCTTTTTCCAGCATGCCGTCTGAAAAGTTGCCCGTAAGCACAAAGCCGGCATTGGAGGGGCGGAAGATTTTCCTTTTCCACTGGTGGATCAAATCCGAAGATATGCGCATTACGCTGTCTTTGGTGCCCATGCCCGGAAAGGCGCCGGCCTTGGTTCTGAAATACCGGGTGCTCATGTCCCACAAAAAGTTTTGCTCGTCGTTTTCGATTTGCCTGAGCACCACCTGCTTTTCGGCGGCGATCTCCTCTTCGGTCCACTTGCCGGGGGCAAACAGGCGGAGCATGAGTTCAAAGGCATCGTCAAAAAAGCGGGGGACTACCCGCATTTGAAAGATGACGGATTCGGGATAGGTCGTGCCGTTCAGCTTTGCCCCCATGGCGTCCAGCCGGCGGTATAATTGCCCCTGGGGAAGGCCGCCCAAGTTGCGGAAGCAAAGATGCTCCAGCAGGTGGGATATGCCCTGGTTGCTCCTGTTTTCATACAGCGAGCCGCCCTTGAAATACACGCCCATTTCCAGGGAATGCAAATGGGGAAGCTGATAGGCGGAGATTTGAAGGCCGTTTTTCAGCCGGATTTCCTGATAAGCCGCCATGGATCCCTCCCCCTTTCGCAGTGATTATTTTCCATCCTTGATGAGCCGGCGGATGTCGTCCATCTGGCTTAAAAAGCCCGGATTGCCTTTCAGAATGCCCTGGACCCTTTCGCAACTGTGCATCACGGTGGTGTGATCGCGCCCGCCGAAGCTTTCGCCGATGCGGGGCAGCGACAGCCCTACCATTTCCCGGGTGAGATACATGGCCACCTGGCGGGGCACGGTAATCTCCCGGTTGCGCCTTGCGCTTTTCAAATCATCCACGGAAATGCTATAGTAATCGGCCACCGTCTCCTGTATCAGCTCGCAGGTCACACGGCGCACCTCCCGCTGGGCGAACACTTCCCTCAGCGCTTCTTCCGCCAGCGCGTTGGTGATGGGCTTGCCGGCAAGGGAGGAAAAGGCCACCAGGCGCGTCAGGCTCCCCTCCAGTTCCCGGATGTTGGAGTCAATGCGCTGGGCGATCATCTCCAGCACGCCATCGGAAACGGAGATATGCTCCCGCTCCGCCTTTTTGCGCAAAATCGCGATGCGCGTTTCAATGTCCGGGCGCTGGATATCGGCGATCAGCCCCCACTCAAAGCGGCTGCACAGCCGCTCCTCCAGGCGGGCGATATCCTTGGGCGGTTTGTCGCTGGTCATAATGATCTGCTTGCCGGCGGTGTGCAGCGTGTTGAAGGTATGAAAAAACTCCTCCTGGGTGCTGTCCCGCCCGGCAATGAACTGGATATCGTCCACCATCAATATGTCCACGCTGCGAAAGCGGCTGCGGAATTCGGCGTTCTTGTTTTTTTGAATGGAGGCGATGAGCTCGTTGGTGAAATTCTCGCTGGTGATGTACAAAAGCCGCAGGCTGGGGTATTGCTGCTGCACATAATGGCCGATGGCATGCATAAGGTGGGTCTTGCCCAATCCCACGCCGCCATAGATAAACAAAGGGTTATAGGCATCGGCAGGGGCTTCCGCCACCGCCAGGGAGGCGGCATGGGCAAACCTGTTGCCGCTGCCCACCACAAAGGTGTCAAAGGTATACTTGGGGTTCAGGCTGACAATGGAGCCCTGGGAGGCGGGGGAAGCCTTGGCGGCCCGGCGGGCAGCCGATTCCTGGGGAGTGATGATTTCCACGGACAGCGTATGGCCGGCCGCCATGCTTACCGCATTGGCGATCAGCATAGCATACCGGCTGGCGATCATCTGCTTCATGTAGTCCGTGACCACTTCTATATACAGACAATTATCTTCAATCTCCAGGGGCTTTAGCGAGCTGGCAATCCACGTTTTGTAGGAGACCTCATTCATCTCCTCCTGCAAAAAGCGGCATGCCTTTTCCCACAACTCCATTACATTCATCCGCTGCCCCCCTTAGTATGAATACAAAAAAATATACAGGCCATTATACGCGCCCAAAGCGCGTGAAAAAAGCAAAAAAATCTACACGCGCAAAACCCGCCCCTGAGCTGTGGAAAACTCTCTGTGGATAAAGAGCTCCGCACCCGCGGCTGTTCACCTATAATACCAGATATGTCCCGTATTTTCAAGGGTTGTACACAGTTGCCCACTTTGCATAGGCGTCCCGGCTGTTGAAAACTTTTTCCCTAGGGATGGTGGTTGTCCAATTTTTCAACCACAAGACTTGGCACTGACCGAACGTGTTTTCGGATAAAACATCACACAAATTGCATACTTATGCGTATTGGCGAAATTTGGAAACATAAAAGACACAGGATTTTTATAGGGTGTTTTTGAAACGGACAAGGATTTATGCGCAGGCATGTAGAAAGTAGGGCTATCCTTCGCGCGAGGTGACTTGAAGGTGGCTGCCGTCATCCGCACCCAGGATGTGGCACGGGTGCTGCACCCTTGGGTGGGTTCCTATCTGCTGGACAGCACAACGCTGGCGGAGACAACCGCCGATGTGCTGCGCAGCTATGCCCCTTATAAAGAAGATCTGCAAAAGCTGTGCAAGCGGTTGGACAGCTTTTTGTTCATGTCTTTGCGCCGCCTCACCATGGGCACCATGCGGGTGTTCCTGGACGATGGGGAGGAGGTACGCATCCGCACCTCCGATTTTCAGATGATGACCGATGATGTATTGGGCGTCCTGATGGAATCCCTTTCCCCCTACTCCGTCAACTACGAGCTGCTGAAGAATTATTCCCTGCAGCAGCCCAGCCTGAGCGTGCTGCGGGTGCTCTATACCCGGTACCGGTCCTTTCAAAGCCAGGAGGAATTGATGGCCATCGCCCGCACCATCCGCACCTGCCATCCCAGGGAAAGATACATGGCCTGGCTCCCGCCGGAGGACGGCAGGGGATTGATCCTATAGGGCTCAAAAACTCGCGCTGCCTTTTTTTGAATCATACCTTTCGCCTGCAGGCGAAAAGTGAGGGAGGGGGCCTTTTGAAAAAGGCTCCCTCCCTGCAATATTGGGTGCTTTATCCTTGCGTGATATCGCGGACGCTTTGCCCGTAAGAGATGGTGGGGGTGTAAAGAGCCTCCCGGTTGATCATATCGTTGCCGTTGCGGATGCGCTCCATCAGCATACGGCCGCATCTTTCCCCCAGCGCCCATGTATCCGGCAATGCGCAGGTGGGTTCCACATACAATATGTCCGCCAACTGGACATCGCATGGGCTTACAAACGAAATATCCTCGGGCACGCGGATGTTTTTTTCCTTGAAAAAACGCAGCGCGCCGATGGTGGTATCGCTGTGGGAGATGACAAGCGCGGTGGGCGGGTTTTGCATGCCCATCAGGGCCGCGCAGCTTTGATAGCCAAATTCCTTGGTGAGAGGCCCCGCAAATAAGTAGGGGTCGCCCTCCTGCATCGTTATCCCAATGGTTTTAAGCGCCCGCTGGATATTGACCAGCCGGTCCCGGTGGGAGCTTAAATAGGAAGGACCGCAGATCAGCCCAAT
>JAEWWY010000313.1 GCA_023458835.1 Bacillota bacterium | reverse complement strand
GGCTTGTATCGTGACCCGGAAACGCTTCAGCCTGTGGAATATTACTGCAAGCTTCCCGCCGATTCGGAAAACAGGGAGCTTTTGGTGCTGGATCCCATGCTGGCCACCGGCGGCAGCGCCAGCGCTGCCATTGACTTTATCAAAAAGCGCAACTGCTTCAACGTGCGGCTCGTTTCCCTCATCGCCGCGCCGGAAGGGATTGCGCGGGTCCACCAAGACCACCCTGATGTGGATATCTATGTGGCATGCCTGGACGAAAAGCTCAACGAGCATGGTTACATCGTTCCGGGTCTGGGCGATGCGGGCGATAGGCTGTTCGGTACCAAATAACCGTAATTTTGCAAGGGGTGAATGAAATTGTCTCTGGAATTGCTCAAAAGCATTCAGGAGGCGGAAGCCCGGGCGGAGGCGGAGCGCACAAACGCCCAGCGGGAAGCCAGGGAAATCATCAAGGGCGTGACTGACGCCTGCACGGAGAATGAGCGGCATGCGGCGGTGGAGCACCGCGCTCTTTTCCAAAGCATGATGGATGAAAAGAAAACGCAGGTGGAGCTTGCGTTGAGGCAACTTGCGGCAGGCCAGGAACAGGCGCGGAATGAAATGATGCGCGCCGCCAGGCAGCGCCTTTCTGAGGCGGCGGACAGGATCGTAGAGAGGGTATTAAGCGATGGCAATCGTTGAAATGAAACGCCTGACGCTCCTGGCGCTGCTAAAGGACAAGGAAAAGCTGCTTCATGCTATCCAGCGCATGGGCTGCATTCAGATCACCGATATCCCGGAAGAGGGTATGCAGCCCTTTTTTACAAAGGCCTCCGGACTTGCGAAGGCGGAGGAGGAAGTGAGCCGCCTTCGCTGGGCTATCGGCAAACTGGGCAGGTTTGATAAAACAAAGCCCCCCATGCTTGGCGGAAAGCCGGAAGTGTCAAGGGAGCAGGCAGAGGAAATCCTTTCGCAGAAGGTGCGCTGCATGCAAATCCTTGCGGCTGCGGAAAGCTGTGAACAAAGGGCAGGGGAGTATAAGGGCCAGGAGGCCAGGCTTCTCTCTGCCATAGAATTGCTGGAGCCTTGGACAGGCTTGGATATCCCCGTAAGCCAGCTTCACAACACTCGTGATACGGTGCAGCAGGCCGGTACCATACGAAGGCGCGCGCTGGAAGAAACGGCGGCAAAATGGTCCGGTCAGCCTGCGCTGCTGAACCAGGTAGGCATATACCAGGAAACAGCCTATATCCACGTCATTGCCCACCGGTCTGTGGCGGAAGCGTTGTTCAACGATTTGAAGGCCGCGGGTTTCACCCAGGCAGTATTCGGGGATATACAAGGTACGCCAGGCCAACAGGTGGAAAATTGGAGAAAGGAACTGAACGAGGTAGCGGATAGGCAGCGGAAACTGCAGGAAGAACTGGCTGTGCTGGCCAGGGAGCTGCCCAGCCTGAAAATTCTTTACGACACGCTTTGTGCCCAGATGGACAGGCTTCGCGCTTCGGAAAGGTTTGCCTCGACCCAAAGCACTTTCCTGATGAAGGCCTGGGTCCCGCAGCCGCTTGTCAAGAAGGTGGAAGAAAAAATCGCGCAGGCATCCCCTGGCTGCTGCATGGAATTTTCGGACCCAGAGGAGGGTGAAGAGCCGCCTACGCTGCTTCAAAATCATCGCAATGTGGCGCCGTTTGAGACAGTGGTGGCCGGATTTTCGCTGCCCTCGCCCTTTGGCATTGACCCAACCTTTGTCATGACGCCCTTCTTTGCCACCTTCTTTGGCATGATGGTATCCGATGCGGGCTATGGGCTGATGATGGTGATCATCATTCCGCTTCTTCTGAAGCTGGCAAAGCCGTCTCCAGGCGCAAAAAAGCTGCTTTGGATACTGGCTATCGGCGGTGTCACCACAGTATTCTGGGGCGCCATGTTCAATACCTGGTTCGGGTTTGGACCTTTGCCCATCTATTTTGACCCGGTGAACAATGCGCTGCCAGTGATGGCGCTTTGTGTGGGTGTGGGGGCGCTTCACCTGTTTGCGGGCCTTGGCATGGGCTTTTATCTGAACATTCGCCGCGGCAGCCTGAAAGAGGCGCTCTACAGCCAGGGAAGCTGGTTTGCCCTCATCGTCGGCCTTGGCCTATTGGTGCTTCCGATGACTGCAACAATCGGAAAGCTGTTGGCCGCCGCAGGCGCAATCACCATCCTGCTCACCGCCGGGCGGGGCAAGAGCAACAATCCTTTCAAGCGGATTTTGAGCGGCCTTGGGGCGCTTTACGGCATCACCGGCTGGATCAGTGATTTGCTAAGCTATATGCGCTTGTTCGGCATGGGTCTGGCTACGGGTGTTATCGGTATGGTAATCAACCAGTTGGTAGGCATGGTGTTTTCCGCGGGCCCCATCGGCATGGTGCTGGGAGCGGGGCTGTTTGTAGGCGGGCACCTGTTCAATGCCGGTATCAACATCCTGGGCGCATATGTTCATTCCTGCCGTCTGCAGTACATTGAATTCTTCGGTAAATTCTACGAGGAGGGCGGCAGGCCCTTTAGCCCGCTGGGAGAAGCAACCCGTTACGTACGCATCAGCGACGCTTCACAGGCCCGTTGATCGTCGGTCATAAAACAATCATTTTAAGGAGGCAATAACCATGGAAATCAGTCTGGGACAGGTTCTTACGCTGTTTGGGGCGGCCCTTGCCGCAATTCTTGCCGGCATCGGCTCTAGCAAAGGCGTTGGGCTGGCCGGTGAAACTGCCGCAGGCGTATCCACGGAAAACCCCGAAGTCAACTCAAAGCTGCTCATTTTGCAGCTTCTGCCCGGCACACAGGGTATTTATGGGTTTCTGATCGCCGTGATCATCCTCATCAACACAGGCGTGTTGGCCGGCGGCATGAAGGAAATCAGCGTTTTGCAGGGCTTGGCCTATATCGCGGGCGCGCTGCCCGTGGGCATTGTCGGTTTATACTCCGCCATCAGGCAGGGCATGGTGGCCGCTTCCGGCATGCTCATGACCGGCCAGCGCCCTGAAATGTCCGGTAAGGCCATCACCATGGCGGTTATGGTAGAAACCTATGCCGTATTGTCTCTGCTGGCCTCCTTCCTGATCGTCAACTCTATCAAGCTGTAAGGGAGAGGCACCATGAACGCACAAGCCATCCTGGAAAAGATCGGCGAAGATAGCCGTCAGGCAGCCGCCGTTCTGCTCAAGGAAGCGGGAGAACGGGCAGAAGCCATTCGTGCGGCGTCCGAAGAAAAGATTGCTCGGCTGCGGGCGGAGACTATTTCAAAGGCCCGGGCAGAAGCTGAAGCCCAGGAGCTTAGGATGCACCGCATGGCCGAGCTGGATGAGCGCAAGCTGCTCCTTTTGGCCAAGCGCCAGTTGATGGACCAGGCCTTCCAGGAGGCCCTTGCGAAGCTTCGGCAGATGACGCCGGAACAGATGGAAGCATTCTTCCTGCCCATGGTGATCTCAATTGCCGCGGGAACAGAATCGCTGCTGGTCGGCGCACAAAATGACGCATGGTTTGCTCCCGCTTTTGTGGAGAAGGTAAATGCAGCGCTTATTGCCGATTCAAAGCCTGGCCGGATTACCGTAAGTGACCAGCGCCGCCAAGACGTTACGGGCGTGATCTTATTGGGAGACGGCATGGAGATCAACTGCACGCTGGAAGCGCTGCTTCAGGCCCGAAGGCTCCAACTGGAGCCCGAGGTAGCTTCCATTCTCTACGCATGAACCTATTGACCGAAAGAAGGAGGGCTGGTCCTTGCCGCAGTTGAGCATACCGTATGCTGTGGGGCGCATTAGCGTGCTGAAAAAGGATGCGCTGGACACAAGCCGGCTGGAAAGGCTGCTTTCCGCTCCCTCTTTGAGGGAGGCGCAGCGGGCACTGTCGGAGATAGGGTGGGAAAGCGGTGAGGGGCTGGATTATGAACAGCTCTCTCTTCAGCGTGTGGAGAAGGCCTGCAAGCTTGTCCGTGATTTATCCCCGGAACCTGAGATCACCGATTGTTTCCTGCTTCGATACGATATTCATAACCTGAAAATGCTCCTAAAGGCCCGGTGCTTGGGGGAAAGACCCGCATACCTGTCGGAATGCGGTACCCTGCCAATTTCCAGGCTTGCCCATGATGTGACGGATCACACCTATAAAGATTTGCCGTCCATTCTTGCGCAGGCGATGACAGAACTGGAAAAACGCCTTGCCGTACAGACCGATGCCATGGAGATCGATGTGGTACTGGATCATGCTCTGTATGATATGATCTTTGAAAAGCTGTCCGGCAAGCATGTGCCGGTCGTACGCAGGTTTTTTCAGGCAAAGGTGGACTTGGTCAATGCACTGATGGTTCTGCGTACCCGCACCCTGGATAAGGATGAGACGCTTTTGAAGCGGATTCTTTTGAAGAAGGGCACTTACTCTACGGATACATGGCTGAAAGCCGCCGAATCCTCAGAAAAGCTGCCCAAGCTTCTTGACGCCTATGGCAAGCATGTCGTCATTGCTGCCCAGGCTGCCGTTCTGGACAGCGGCAAGCTGCCCGCGCTGGAAAAGGCTATGGACGATTATTTGCTGTCCCTGTTTACGCCTTACCGTATCGCTTCCCTTTCCCTGGAACCCATCATCGGTTATCTTCTTGCAGTGGAGCGGGAGGCGGCGGCCGTGCGGCTGATCCTGGCCGGCAAGGCCAACGGCTTCCCGCAGGAGGCCATTCGGGAAAGGATGCGTGAGCTGTATGGCCGGTAGGACCATGGGCGTGGTGGGGGAACGCGATGCGGTGCTGGCCTTCAAGGCCATCGGCATGAAGGTGATTCCTACCAAAACGCCGGAGGAAACGACGGCGGCGCTGTTTCACTTGGTAAAGGAAGGCGTCCCTGTGATCTTCATCACGGAATCAGCCGCCCGTCAGGTGCCTGAGGCGCTGGAACGGTATAAAACCTCCCCGGATACGGCCATCATCCCTATCCCCGGCAGCCAGGGCACGGACGGCTTTGGCCTAAAGCGGGTGCGGGCCAACGTGGAAAAGGCTATCGGGGCAGATATCCTATTCAACAACGACAGGAAAGAGGAGTAGTGAACATGGCTCTGGGAACCATTGTGAAGGTTGCCGGCCCCTTGATTGTGGCGGAAAACATGGCCGATGCCCGCATGTACGATGTGGTGCGCGTCAGCAAGAGCCGCCTGGTTGGCGAAATCATCGAGCTGAGAGGCGACCGTGCATCCATCCAGGTCTATGAGGAAACCTCCGGCCTGGGGCCGGGGGAACCGGTGGAATCCACTGGCGCGCCCCTTTCCGTGGAGTTGGGGCCTGGCCTCATCGAATCTATTTTCGACGGCATCGCGCGCCCCCTGACCGCCATTCGGGAAAAGGTGGGGGAGCGAATTATCCGCGGCGTGGAGGTCCCCTCGCTGAACCGGGAAAAGCAGTGGGCGTTTGAACCGCGTATGCGGGCTGGAGACGATGTACAGCCGGGGGATATATTGGGCATCGTTGCGGAAAGCGCGGTAGTGGAGCACAGGATCATGGTGCCCCAGGGCGTCTCCGGCACCGTCAAATCTATCCATTCCGGTGCTGCCAGAGTGGAGGATGTGATCTGCACCATTGCGGACACAAACGGCCAGGAGCGTCAAGTCACCATGCTGCAGAAATGGCCTGTACGCCGCGGCCGGCCATATCTTGAAAAGCTGGCTCCGCAAACGCCCATGGTCACCGGGCAGCGCGTTATCGATACGCTCTTCCCGATTGCCTCCGGCGGCGTGGCCGCTGTGCCGGGCCCTTTTGGCTCCGGCAAAACGGTGGTGCAGCATCAGTTGGCCAAGTGGGCCGATGC
>JAEWWY010000312.1 GCA_023458835.1 Bacillota bacterium | reverse complement strand
CTCTTATGCGCCGCTTATTTGCCCGCAGGCAGCTTGGTTGTATAGGTGCATTCAATGGTCTCCACCAGGGAGAAGGCTCCGGACTGAAGCAACTGATCCCCCAGCGGCACGCGCCACCACTCCTCCTGGGTCATTCCTTCCGGCACGGGGAGCATGGCAGTGTATCCCCACAGGCCTTCGCCGTCATCCACCAGGATCTGTCGGCTATCATACGCGTCACGGTAGCGCTGCATGTATGCATCGTGCCGCGCGTCCCGCTCTTGCTCAGACAAGGATTGATTATCCTCAGACGGTTCTATGGCAATCAGCGGCCAGTTGGGGGCCAGCACCTGCATGGTGAACACCCAGCGTACATCGCCATCCGCTTCATCCTCATACAGGCAGCCCTCAAAGCCATATTCCCCCTTCCAAAAATCATCCTGTGTGAGGTTCGGGTACAGGAAGCCCGACATAAAGTCTCCCCGCATGCCTTCCACATCGATATCCAGTTGCCTGTCGCCGCAGTATCCCCGCAGCTTGGGGTACAGGTAAACGGGCTTTTGGTGGTCCTTGCTTTCCAGGTTCAGCGTCAGGGCAAAGCGTTCGCTGTCAAAGTATGCATCTCCGATGGTTACGCGCATATATTCGTTGTCAAAGGTCTTTCCGATGGGAACAACGAGCTCTCCCAATTCCACCGGAGTTGTCCTTCGGGAAAAATAATCCTGTACGCTGAAATACCCGCTCAGCGCCAGCGCGGTAACAGAAACGCAAACCAGTACAATGGCAAACACCAAGGATACGGACGCCTTCTTTTTCACGATCCTTTCTCCTTTCGCCTTATGCAGTATGGCATCACGGCTGCCCCCGGTCATTCGAAGGCCTGAAAGGCTTGTTCCTATGACTCTTTTCACGTCATCTGGCTTCATGGAAATCCTCCCCCTCCAGCACGATCTTCAGCAGCTTAAGTGCCTTCTTCAAACGATGGTATGCCGCGGAGCGGCTGATGCGAAGCATATCAGCAGCTTCCGCAAGCGGCACATCCTGGTAATAGTGTAGGATGATCACCTGCCTGTACTTTTTAGGCAGGCGCAGGATATCCAGAAAGAAGGCCTGATCCTCCCGGGAGGCTGTATGAAAAGAATCGGGCAGGTCCTCCACCGCCTTGGAAAAATCCATATGCCGAAGCCATGCCGAATGTCTGTAGTTTTTGCAGGTATTGATGGCGATGCGCATCAGCCAGGTTTTTTCCGAGCAGTTGTTCCGGCCTTCAAACCGGTCCATGCTCCGCCATGCCTTTAAAAAGGTATCCTGCGCCGCGTCCTCCGCCAGGGCCGCGTCGCAAAGGTACAAAAAGCAGGTTCGTACAATATCGTCTCCATACGAGGCAATCCAGTTTTCCAATCTTTCCTCCCGGACGCTGCCTGGCGCCAAAGCATTGTCCATCATGATGGCCTGATCACCTCCCCATCTATTGGACAACGCAAACAAGCCCATTGTCCAGCGCAATGGAAAAATTTTTTCATGAAATGAAGAAATATCTACTCCTCTTCAAAAATACATTGGGGGGTCCCCTGTTCCATCTGCGGCTTCAGGTATCTTTGCAGGCATGGCATATCCATGACGCCAAGATCCCCCTCCCTCCGGCCCCGGACAGAAAAAGTGCCGTTTTCCGCTTCCCTGCCGCCCACGACGAGGATGTACGGGGTCTTTTCAAGCTGAAAGCGCTTGATTTTGTTCCGCATGTGATCGCTGCCAATCTCCGCTTTGACGCGCAGGCCCTGTGCCTTCAGCTCCCCGGACAGCCGCTTGGCATACTGGTTGTGCTCCTCCCTGACCGGCACGATCCTCAATTGCACGGGGGCCAGCCAGAATGGAAAGTCCCCCTTGTAATGCTCGATCAAAAGCGCCATAAAGCGCTCCAGGCTGCCAAACAGCGCCCGGTGCACCATATACGGCGTATGATGGCGCCCATCGGCACCCACATAAATCATGTGAAAGCGGTTAGGCAGATTGAAATCAAACTGTATGGTGCTGCATTGCCATTCCCGGTTCAAAGCATCGAACAGCTTCAGATCGATCTTCGGGCCGTAGAACGCGCCGCCGCCCTCGTCTATCTCATATTCAAGGCCGGCGGCGGTGACAGCCGCCTTGAGCACATCCGTGGCCATCTCCCAATCCTTCGGGTCGCCAACCGATTTACGCTTGGGCTTTGTGGAAATATACGCCTGGAATTTATCAAGCCCGAAGGAACGCAGCATATACAGCGAGAATTGGAGCGCGTTTGTGACTTCCCTTTCCACCTGCTCCGGCGTGCAGATGATGTGCGCGTCATCCTGGGTAAAGCCTCTTACCCTTGTCAGGCCGTTTAATGCCCCCGACAGCTCGTACCTGTACACCGTCCCATATTCCGCGTACTTGACGGGCAGGTCCCGGTAGGAGTGTATTTCGCTGTTGTAGATATGGATGTGAAATGGGCAGTTCATGGGCTTTAAGTAATACTCCTCCTGGTCTATGACCACCGGGCTATACATGGAATCCTTGTAAAAATCCAGGTGGCCCGATGTTTTCCAAAGCTCCGCCCGGCCGATGTGGGGCGTGTACACCCATTCATAGCCGTTGAGGATATGCGCCTTCTGCCCGAAGCTTTCCACCAGGTAGCGTATCATGGCCCCCTTGGGATGCCACAGAATCAGGCCCTGCCCAATCTCGTTGGAGCTGGAAAACAGCTTCAGCTCATTGCCAAGCGTTTTGTGATCGCGCTTTGACGCTTCCGCCATAAAGCTTTTATGCGCCTCCAGTTCGGCCGGTGTGGGAAAGGCGGTTACGTAAATGCGCTGCAGCATGCGGTTATCGGCGTCCCCGTCTTCATAGACGCCTGAAAAGCGGCTCAGTTCAAAGGCGCAATCTGTTTGGGCTGCGTCAATGCCTTTTGATATTTCCAAAAAGCTTCCGGGATGGAGGGGAGGGATGTCGTAATCGCAGAAAAATCCCTCACGGCTTTCTCCATATGAAACGCACATTGCGTTGCCGTAATATTGCCGCACGGCTGCAGACAGCCTGTCGGCCAAAGCCTTCTTGTAGTTTTCCATACTTATTGCCTCCTCACTTTATGTTTGGTCCTTCCATGAGGAGGATGCGGTAAGCCGCTCCTTGGAACGCTGCGCGGCCATTCCATTTTTCATCGGAGCAAACACCCCCTTTCCAAATATAAAGACACCTTGCATATATGATGCAAGGCGTATATTTCCTATATTCCTTGCAGCCGCACGACCAACAGGGCCTGCCCTTGGCGCCGGCTGCAAAACAGCTTGCGTCAGGGGTAGCCCGGAGTAGTAGCGGTGGCTGCGAAAACAAAGGACAGCATACCAAACACCTCAATCTTTTGCGTCATTATACCAGATGGTGCTTTCTGCGTCAATCAGATCAAGGGTGCCAACTTGACCGGCGCACCCAGGTACTGTTTCAAAAAATTCTTCAGGCTGCCGCCTGCAATAGCCCCTTGCGCTTGGCCATTTGCCTCCCGGTATCGAAATCCATGGTTTTACCGGATGAATATATATCGAAACAAGTGAAGTCACATATTTGGTATACACGCCAGGAAGTGGCTAACGCCCGGCCGGCTGGCGGCGAAGGGTGCCGCCGGATCATTCCGTATCTCCAGCCGGTACCCGGCATTGCGCACCGTAACAATGCGGCTTCCCCAGCCCAATTTTTTGCGCAGGGATGCCACATGCATATCCACCGTCCTCGTCGCACCCAAAAAATCCATATCCCATACCTCGCGCAGCAGTTGGTTCCGGGAGAGCACCGTATTGGGATGCCTGACAAACGCCAACATCAGCGAAAACTCCATGGGCTTAAGATCGATGGTCCTTCCATCCTTTCTGACACGGCGGCTGTTTTCATCGATGGCGATGCCGCTTTCCGGAAGGTATATCCTGCTCGTTTGCGAAGGTGCCAAATTACTTGCCATCATCTATCACTCCTATTGAAATACATGGTCTCCGATAACGGGATCACGCTATCCTTCTGCATTTTTTTAAGAATCCGGTCCTTATCCTCCCCTGCCGCCAAAACCGGGCGAAAATCATTGTCCGGCGCGGTCCCGGTGGTGAGCACCGGCAGCAGGCTGATCTGCACGCCCTCATATTCCCCCTCCTTCCATACAAATTCCGCCTGCGCGACACAGCCGTCGAACTCCGTCAAATCCAGGTTGCCCCCAAATATGAAATTTCCCAGGCTGTATAAAATCACACCGCCGTTATAGCTTTCCACGCCCTGCACCACATGCGGGTGATGGCCCACCACCAGGTTCGCGCCCAAATCGATGGCCTGGCGCGCCATCTTTTCCTGCAGCGCGTTGTGGGTGCGGCTGTATTCCTTGCCGAAGTGGCAGGAATACACAATGGCATCGCAGCCCATTTCCTTGAGCTTTTCAATGTCCTGGTTCATGATCTTTTTGTTCTGGCGGTAGACCGTTTCCCGGATCCCGCCAAAACCGATCTTCCTGCCCCGTATCTCCGCTATGGACAGTTCCTGAAAACCGCTGAAGGGAATGCCGGCCGCCGAAAGCGCCTCCCGGGTGCTGTTCCGGCCGGCCTGCCCGTAATCGATGTAGTGGTTGTTGGCAATGTTCACCTGTTCCACGCTGCCCAGCCGCAGGATCTCCGTATAGCAGGTCTGCCCCCTAAAGGTATGCTGCTTGGTGGTCAAACGCCCCTTGGCATGATCCTGCAAAACCCCCTCCAGGTTCACCAAAGTAATGTCGTCCTCGGAAAGTATTTCTTCCAGCCCCGAAAAAGGCCATTCCATTCCCTTTTCGGCGATCACCGAATCAAAGGACCGCTCGCTTTTGCGCGTCTTTTCCTCGCCGCCCAGCACGCAATCCCCCGTAAGGGTTAGAAGCACTTGAGTGTTGCCGGCGGTATCCCGGACGAGATAATCGGAGCTGCCGTAAGCCGGTGCGAAGATTGCGTGTGTGCATAGGGAAAGCAGGCATACGAAAACCGTCCATAATCCTCTATATCTCAATACAACCTCCTGTGCATGGGCGCAGCCGCCCCGCTTTCATTGATTGCGCTGCTTTGCTGCCTGCCTAAGCGTCTGCCAATAGGGCCAGCACCCCCTCCAGGGCGGACAGCCCTTCCTTCGGCCTGCTGGGGGCCTGGCGGTTGGCGGATTTCAGCACACCGGCATTGATTTCATACACCACATCGCACGCCTTCATGATATCCTGGGCTCTATGGCTGGCCAGCAGAATGATCTTTCCCTGGATCCTCCATTCCTGAAACAGGCTGTGCATCTTTGCCATGCCCTGCTCGTCCAGGCCGTTGAACGGCTCGTCCAGGATCAGGATCTCCGGGTCCTCCATCAAGGCCCGGGCAATACCCAGCCGTTGGCGCATGCCCAGGCTGTATTGGCCCACCGGCTTTTTTAACTGCGGATCAAGGCCAAGCAGCCGCATCACCTCCGCCGCCCGCTTTTTATCCGCTCTGCGGGAGCTATTGGCCGGCAGGAGAAGGTTCCGCATCCCCGAATGCTGGGGCAGGAAGTCCGGCGCCTCCAGGATGATCCCCGTGCTTTGGGGAAAGTCCGCATCCTTGCCGATGATTTTCCCGTTTACCTTAACGCACCCCAAGGTTGGGCGCACAAGCCCGCAGATACAGCGCATCAGCGTCGTTTTGCCGCTGCCGTTGGGTCCTACCAGGCCATAGACGGCGCCGGGATAAAAGGAAACGGACACATCCTTCAATACGGTTTCCTTGCCATACCGCTTGGTCACATGCGTAAGCTCAATCATATTGCCGCCTCTCTTCATTTATATAGACGGAAAAATCATCCAAAAGGTTTAATGTAACTTTTTTATTTCTTTCCCGTGATACGTATTCCGCCCAGGATTCGGCGGGGAACACCAGCAGGAAAGCCAAAGCAATCAGCAGCACCATCACAAACAGCCGCAGGGATTCTTTCACGCCCTATGCCCCTTTCATGAAAGCTTTCACTGTGCATATGTTGAGAAGACGGAAAAACGTAACAACTGCCGCAAAAAAACTTGTAAAAAAAAGATTCGCGTGTATACTGTTGCCATCCGGGTCAAAAGGAGGGCGGCGCGTGGACGACAAAGAATGGCTGGAAAAGCTGTACAACGATACCTACGCGCTGCTGTCAAGGGTGGGCCGCGCTTTTTTGGCCTCTACGCCCGCCGGCCAGGACCCTTTGGAGGACGAGATTCAAGAGGTGTTTTTGCTGGCCTATGCAAAGCGGGATAAGCTGAAAAGCCACCCCTGCCCGGAGGGCTGGCTTGTAGAGGCGCTGCGCAAGCGGCTGTTGAACTACTACCGCAAATGGCGCAGGCAGCAGGGGAAGCTGGCCTTTTCCCTGGACAGGGAGCCCGCCCTTGCGCCGCCGTCTCCCGGAGAGGATCAGGTGTTTTCCGCTGCGGCGGAAAGCTGCAATCGGGAGGATCTTTACCGCCTGCTGGGCAAAGAAGATGCGGAGCTTTTCTATTTATACTGCGTGGAGCGGATGCCCGCCGCAAAGCTTGCGGGGCGCTTTTCTTTATCGGAAGCCGGCATCCGGGTCCGGGCCGGCCGCATCCGCAAAAAGATACTGGATCACCCCGAGCTCTTTTTTGCCATTGCGCTTTTACTTTTGTTGCGTTTATAACCGCACGGGACATATGCGTATGGGAGGGTGACATGAAACTGTTTACGCGGCGGCAGTACAGGACGTGGCTTTTCGCCACGCTGGAAAAGAAAACGCTGACCCGGGAGGAAATTGAGAAAATCCTCCGGGGCCAGCTTCTGCTGCCCGTGAAGCGGCGGGATATGAGCCTGATGAAGGAATGCGCCGCCGCCCTGGATGAAATGGAGGGCGCCGCCCATCCCCAAAAAGCCGCCACCTGGAGCCGCATCGCCGCGGGCGTTTCCCAAATGGAAGCATTCCCCCGGCCCTTTGTAAAAAGGCGCGTTGTGCTGATCCTTGTGGTGCTGGCGGTATTGGCCCTGGCGGCGCTGGGCGTAGCAGCCGCGCTGTCCCCCGGCGTGTTTTCCTTTCTGTGGGGGCAGCATGACCCCAATTCCTATGTGCAGGAGAATGCCGCTGGCCTTTTGAAAACGGACCTCCCCAGCATCAGCCGGGAGCATGTGGAAATCATCATCCGGGAGGCGGCCTATGACGGGAAGGAATTGCGGGTGGTCTATTCCGTCAGGGATAAAAACGCCACAAGGCTGTATACCACAAGCACATGGGACGATGTGACCCTTCTTTCGGAAGCGGCCCGGCTGGACGGCTTGGGAGCGATCTGCGACTGGGTGATGGTCAACGGGCAGGACCCGGATCTGTCCGAAGCCGGCACATTGACGGGAGACCGCCCCGGCGAGCTGCTGTTTTATATCCAGTCTCTGCTGGCCGATCAGGATATCCATCCCAAGGGTGATTTTACCGTCGGCCTGCCCCTGGAGTGGGGCACGGACCCATCCACTGGCCGCTACCGGCCCTATGTTCCCCCGGAATTGACATTTACACTGAACGCCGAAGAAGCCATGAGGCTGCTGCGTACCGCAACCCCGGCGGAAACCACGGTGGAGGGCATCCGCATTGAGATAACGGAAGCCACCTTCTCCCCCGTGACGGGGGCGCTTTACCTACGCCTTACAGGGCCCGACAAGGACAAGCTGGAGAAGTCCGTCAGCCTGTGGTGGGGCCAGGCGCAGCTATTTACCCGGGAGGGTGTTCAGATGGGCATCTGCTCCCCGGAATACATGGACAGCAACAACTGGCAGGAAGGCATTCTTTTAAAGATCGATGTGGTCCCGCCGGAAGCTTGGCCGGAGGAAATGATTTTTTCGATCCCCGATGAAAACGGCAAGCCTGATCCCGCGCGGCAGATTCCCGTGAAGCTGCAATAAGCGGAACCATCCAGCTTGCCATATTGCCGGCCGGATCCTGTATGGATATAGATTCATCGTCGTATACAAAAGGCGATCCCTTACGCCTTGAGCAAAAGCAGCTTCTCCGGCGGCAAAACCATCCACCGGGCGGCGGCTTTAATATCCCACGCCTGCCATAGGCTCTTATCCGCTTCCCATTGGATGGGGGCGGATTCCTTGCCCAGCAAAACAGTGCAGGAAAAAGGCATTTCCGAAAGCAGCACCACAGGCAGCATAAAGGCGTTGACCATGCCATGGCCGCCCGGATGCAGATCATGCGCGCGGATGCCCACCGCCGCAATGTCATCGGGAATGGCCTCCAGGGCGGTGAGCTCAAGATCCCAATCCAGCGCCTTGAGGGTATGGTCCGTAAGCTTTTTTGCTTTGGAGATATTCTTGCAGCCGGTAAGCCTGGCGCAAGCCTCATAACCCGGCTTTTCAAACATCTCCCTTTTGGGGCCCTGGAGCAGGATCATGCCCGCCTCCATGACCGCTATATCATCGCACAGCCGGTAGGCTTCATCCCTGTTGTGGGATACATAGACCACCGGGGCCAAAACAGCCTCCAGCATCTTCAGAAACGAAGGCTCCAACTGCCAGCGCAGATAGCTGTCCAAGGCGGAAAACGGCTCGTCCAGCAAAAGCACGTCGGGCCTGAAGGCCATCAGCCGGGCCAATGCCACGCGCTGCTGCTGCCCGCCGGACAGCTCGCCGGGATAGCGGTTGTCCAGGCCCTCCAACTGAAAAAAGCGTCTTTGCCCTTCCAGGATCCGCTCCCTCTCCTGGCCGCTTTTTCCCTTCAGGGCCAACAGAATATTCTGGCGCACCGTCATATGCGGAAACAGCGCGTAGTTTTGAAACAAGTATCCCACCCGGCGCTTGCCGGGCGGGATATTGATTTTTTTGCCGCTGTCGAACAGGGGGCGGCCATCCAGCAAAATAAGGCCTTCATCGGGCGTTTCGATGCCGGCGATCATGCGCAGCGTCATGCTTTTCCCGCTGCCGGAGGCGCCCAGAAGTCCTAATCGCCTTGTGTTCACCGTAAGCTTGGCCTTCAACGTAAAGCTTTCCAGTTTTTTTGTGATATCTACATGCAATTCCTTCAGCGCCGCCGTCCTCCCCTCCGCCGGCTGAGATGATTCATGATGGCGATCATGCTGAAGGAAAGGGCGACAATGATCCCCACCCACAGCATGGCCAGCTCATTCTTTCCTCCCTGCACCGCGAAATAGATCGCGATGGGCATGGTTTGGGTGCGGCCGGGGATATTCCCAGCCAGCAAAAGCGTAGCGCCAAATTCCCCCATGGCCCTTGCAAAGGCCAGGATCGTACCGGCGATGACCCCCGGCCAGCTTAACGGAAGGGCAATGCGGAAGAACACGGCGCTTTCGCAAAGCCCCAATGTCCTGGCGGCGCTCAACATGTTTTGATCCAATTGCTCAAAGGCGCCCCTGGCGGTGCGGTACATCAGGGGAAAGGTGACCACCACCGCCGCGATCACCGTGGCGCTGAAGGAGAAGACCACCTGCGCGCCAAGGGATGCAAGCGCCCGGCCGATCAGGCTGTTTTTCCCAAAGAGGATCAGCAGGAACACGCCTACCACCGTTGGCGGCAGGATCATGGGCAGCGTGAATATGCCGTCAAACACGCTGTTCATCCTGGGGCAGGCCTTGTACAGCCGCCATGATGCCCACAGCCCCAGCAAAAAAGTGATCAGCGTGGATAAAAGCGCCGCTTTCACGGATATCCACAAAGGGGACCAGTCTACGCCTGCAAGGGAAAAGGTGCTAAAGTCCAGTCGCACGGGCTTGCTCCTTTTGCTTATGCTGCCTTGAAAACAGTATTTCGTATCGCTTCGCCAGGCCTCCCCCAGCCCCCTTCGCCTCAAGCCCTCTCCAGGGGGGGCCTCTTAGAAAGCATCCCTTTTGAGGGAGATGCCGGCAAAGGAGGCGGAAGAAATCAATTGGGCTGCTATTTTCAAGCAACATCCCAAGGGAAAAACGCGTGCATGATGCGCATGTCGAGCCTTCCCCTTAAGGGGAAGGTATGAGGTGTTGAGCTGCAAATATCTGTTCATCCATTAACACCTCATCAGTCGACTACGCCGATATCTTCCCCTCAATGGGAATCCTTTGTTATACGCTCGCTTGCGCTCTGTTTTCAGGGCAATATTACGTCGCGGCGGGTATCGGGGTTGATTCTATCTGCCCAACCGCCGTGAAGCCATAGGCGGCAAAGATTTTTTTGGCTTCCTCCCCTGTCAGGTAATCAAGAAATTCCCTGGCAGCCTGCTCCTGCCTGGTGAAGGCAATCACTGCGGCGGGATAGACCACAGGCTTATGGCTGCCCTCCGGGGCCCGGGCCGTAACCGTGACATTTTCATCGGTCAGGGCGTCGGTGGCATACACGATGCCCGCGTCCACGTTCCCGGTGGACACGTAGGTGAGCACTTCCCGCACATCCTTGGCGTACACCAGCTTGCCAACCTCCCCGGTCAGCGCATCCTTGATCCCCAGGGCCTCAAAGATTTCCATGGTGTACTGCCCCACGGGCACGCTGCCCGGCTCGCCCACGGCGATGACGGCGGCGGTGCCGATGGTTTCAAAGGAAGCGGGCGCAGCCTTTCCCTTGGGCACGATGAGAACCACCTCGTTTTTCAGCAGGTCCGCCCGCGTATCGTTAAGGATCAGGCCCTCAGCGGCCAGGGCGTCCATTTGCTTTTGAGCGGAGGAAACAAAAATATCCCCCGGCGCACCTTGTTCGATCTGCGTTTGCAGCGTTCCGGATGCGGCAAAGGAAAATGTGAGCTTCGCGCCCGGACGAGCCTCCTGATACTTTCCGCCGATCTCGGTCAGGGCGTCGGTCAGGCTCGCGGCAGCCAGCACCGTCAATTCGATTTCGTATGTCTGGGCCAGGGAAAGGGTGGGAACGGCCAGCATGCTTATGGCCAGGCATAGGGCTGTCAGTCTTTTTTTCACGGGATGCCTCCTTGTCAAAAAGTATTTATTTTCACTTCCCGGCGCATTCCCCGTCCATGCCCGCAAGGACCGCCAGGCCGTGTTCCAGCGTATCAATTAAATAGGATAAACCTTCCTTCACCGCTTTGGGGCTGCCGGGCAGGTTGATGATCAGCGTGCGTTTCCGGATGCCGCTGACGGCGCGGGAAAGCATGGCCCGCCTGGTAATTTGAAGGCTGCTCACCCTCATGGCCTCCGCAATGCCGGGAACGGGGCGCTCCACCACATCCATGGTGGCTTCCGGCGTATTGTCCCTGGGGGAAAAGCCGGTGCCGCCGGTGGTCAGGATCAGGTCGGCCAAATGGTTGTCGGCAATGCGCCGCAGCTCAGCGGCAAGGCCCTCCCGGTCATCGCTGAGCAAAAGCCGCTCTGTGACTGCATACCCGGCTTCCGTCAGTATATCCCAAATCACCTGTCCGCTTGCATCTTCCCGCTCCCCCTTGGCGCCCTTGTCGCTCAAGGTGATGACCGCCGCCCTGTACATATCAGCCCCCGCTTTCCAAAATGCGGATCTCGTCTCCCTCTTTGATCTCCCCGCCCCGCAGCACCCGGCTGAATACCCCCTGCCGGGGCATGATGCAATCGCCCATCCTACGGAAGATCTCACAATGGCTGTGGCACTCCTTGCCGATCTGCGTCACCTCCAGCACCGCCCCGCCGCTTTGAAGGTGCGTGCCGATGGGGAGCTCCGTCAGGCTGATGCCGCTTACAATCAGATTTTCGCCAAACGCCCCGTCGTGAACCCCCGCCCCCATTTCGTTGAAGGCTTGGATGCTCTCATAGGAGAGCAGGCTCACCTGCCGGTGCCAATTCCCCCCGTGGGCATCATTCTCAATGCCGAAATTCTCGATCAGCCGGGCGTGGTGGATGTTCTCCTTCTGCGTGCCGCGCTGCGGGCTGATACAAATGCCCATGATGGTTCCCGTCTGCTTTTCCATATAACATCAGCCCCCGATCTGGCACATTCCGCGCATTTCCCGATCCGCCGGCGCATCTGAAAAGGAATGGCTCAAAGGCTTTAGCAGGATAGCCGCCGCAATAACGCCGGCAATTTCTTCCCTGCCGGCCCTGCCCCTTAAAAGGGCCTTCAGATCGATCCCCGCCTGATGGTTCAGGCAAAGCTTCAGTTGGCCGCCGGCGGTAATGCGCACCCTGTTGCACCGGTCACAAAATGCATGGCTCAGGGCGCTGATAAAGCCGATGCTCCCCATAAATCCGTCCGGGCGGCAATAGCTGGCGGGGCCGCTGCCCAGCCGCGTATCGTCCGGCGCAAGCGGGCCATAGGCCGCTTCCAAAAGCGCCCTCACCGCATCCTGGGAAACGGGGGAAAATTTTGCGCCGCAGCCTATGGGCATCAATTCGATGAATCGCACATGAATGGGTCTTTCCCTGGCCAACCCCGCCAGGGGGACAAGATCGTCCTCGTTCCAGCCCATGACGGGGACGACGTTCACCTTTACGGAGGGAATCCCCGCTGAAACCGCCTTTTCCAGCGCCGATAGCACGCATCTCACATCCCCCAGGCGGGTCATTCGGGCATACCGCTTTTCATCCAAGGCATCCAGGCTGATATTGATCCCATCCAGCCCGGCCGCGGCGGCCTCCCCCATGGCCGCGTCCAGCAATATGCCGTTGGTGGTCAATGTCACTTTCTCAATGCCGGATACCGCTTTAAGCCGCTTGATCAGGGACAGGCACCCCTCGCGGGCCATGGGCTCCCCGCCGGTGATCTTCAAATACCGGATCCCCAAGGAAGCCAACGCCCTGGCCAGGGCGAGGATTTCCTCATCGGTCAGAATATCCCGGTGTTCAAGCTGCGTGACGCCCTCCTTGCCCATGCAGTAGATGCATCGCAGGTTGCACCTGTCTGTGATGGAAATGCGGGCATAATCGATGGTCCTTCCGCCAAGGTCCCTCATCGCGGCATCACTCCCAATCCCGGCGCCGGTATGCACCGCTTTTTCCGCCGGTCTTTTCCGCAAGGCACACGCCGCTTATCTCCATGGATTGATCCAGCGCTTTGCACATGTCATAAATGGTCAAAAGCGCCACGGAGACACCTGTCAGCGCCTCCATTTCCACGCCGGTCTTCCCGGTAAGGCCCACGGTGCACACGGCCTCCACCTGGCACGCTTCCCTGTCCAGATGAAAATCCAGGGAGCACTTTGTGATCAAAAGCGGATGGCACAGGGGGATCAGGTCCGGCGTGCGCTTCACCGCCATGATCCCGGCCACCCGGGCCAC
>JAEWWY010000311.1 GCA_023458835.1 Bacillota bacterium | reverse complement strand
CCCCTGATTCGGTGATGGCAATCTCGCCTTCGTCCAATTGCAGGCGGCCGTTTTGTGACAGCACATAAGCGCCGCCGGATGTTACAAGATATCCATCCGCGTCGATTTGGAAGCTGCCGTTGCGGGTCAGCCCATCCGCGCCCTGCCCGTCTTCCACGGCAAAGAACCCATCCCCCAGGATGGCAACATCCAGCCTTCTCCCGGTCACTTCCACCGCGCCCTGGGTGAGGTCGGCATAGACCGCATCCCCGATGGCACCATAGTTCCCTGCGCCGATCTCCTCCGCGCCGCCGCCTTCTACACGCAGCATCACATGCTCACTGAAAGTGGAGGTGATCAGTTCCTCGCGCTTGAAGCCGGCGACACCGGCGTTGGCCAGGTTGTTGGCCGTTACATCCAGCGCCCTTGACCTGTTCAAAAGCCCGGTGGTAGCTATGTGTACGGCGTTGTTCATGATGATTCCTCCCCCTTTATTCGTTCATATATTCCGTAACCCGCTGCTTGAGCTTTGACAGCGCCTTGGAATGGATCTGCGAAACCCTTGGCACCGTCAGCCCCAGCACGAAGGCGATTTCCCTAAGCTTCAACTCTTCGTAGTAGTACAGGGAAATGACGATCCTTTCCTTCTCATCCAGCGTATCGATATAAGCGGCCAGTTGGTTTTTGAAGTCCTTTTGCAAAAGCCTGTGCTCCGGCGTGTGGGCCGTGGTATCCTCGATGGCGTCCATCACCGACATGTTGCCGTGGGGCAGCGTCTCCTCCAGCGCCAGCACATGATAGCTCATTTCATCCACGCGCAGCCTGTTCAGCTCCGTTTCCGTCATGTCCAGCCGCTGGGCCAATTCGCCATCCTCCGGGGGCCTGCCCAGCTCGTTTTGCATTTGCTGGCTCATTTTGTTGGCCAGCCTGATCTTTTGGTGGATATCCCGCGGCAGCCATTCCTTCTTGCGCAGGTAATCGATGATGGCGCCGCGCACCCGGATGGAAGCGAAGGAATCAAACTGTACGCCGCGCTTGTAGTCGTACCGGTCGATGCAGTTGATCAGCTCCAGGATGCCATGGTTGGCCAGGTCCTCCATATCGTCCCGGTTGGCGGCAATCATTTGCGAGCGTTTGAGGCTGCAGGTCACAATATACAGGTAAGCCATCAGAATTTCGTTGCGCAGCCCCACATCCCTGGTCTTTTCGTACCGCTGCCAGGTCTGCTCGTCTATCTTTTTCGACTGATCCTTGTAGTAGTTCATGCTCCTCCCACCCGCCATGCTCTAGGCGAAGCAATATTTAGATCGAAATAGTGCCAAGCGCCTGGATATTCACATCCTGATTGATCTCGCTGAAGGAAAGCACCACCGCTTCCGCGGAGAACTGGTCCATCAGCCGCCTGTAATAGCAGCGCACCACGGGCGAAGTGAGCACCACCACGTCCCCCAGGCGGTCCTTGAGCCTGTTCTCTTCCTTCATATGGGAACTCACAATGTTTTGCAGCACGTTCGGTTCCAGCGATACGTAGGAGTTGTTGCCGGATTTGCGGACGCCGTTCATGATCAGGTTCTCGATTTCGGGATTCAGGGTGATCACCTTCAGGTTGCCGTCCTGGGCATACTTGCGGGTGATGGTGCGCTTGAGCGCCTGGCGGACGTATTCGGTCAAGAGGTCCGTGTCCTTCACCGTAGGCATATGCTCGCTGAGCGTTTCCAGAATGGTGGGCAGATCGCGGATGGGGATCCGCTCGGACAAAAGGTTGCACAGCACCTTTTGAAGCTCCACATGGGGGACCACGTTTGGCACAATGTCATCCACCAGCTCCTTATGGGTTTTGCGCAGGTTGTCCAAAAGATGCATCAGGTCCTTGCGGGAAAACAGCTCGTGGGCATGCCTTTTGATGATTTCCGACAGATGGGTGATGATCACCGATAAAGGATCAATGATGGTATAGCCGCTCATCTGCGCATATTCCCTGGTATCCGCCGTGATCCATTTGGCGGGGAGCTTGAAGGCCGGTTCCAGCGTATCGATGCCTTCTATTTCCTGCGCGTCGCTGATGGCGTTCATGGCCAGGTAATGATCGGCCAGCACCTCGCCGCGGGCCACTTCCTCACCTTTTAGCTTGATCACATATTCGTTGATGTCAAGCCCGGCATTATCCCTAAGCGTGACGGCCGGCACTACCATGCCCATATCCTCCGCAAACTGCCGGCGCAGCATGACCACGCGGTTGATGAAGTTGCCGCCCTTGCTTTCATCTACCAGCGGAACCAGGCTGTAGCCCACCTCCACCTCAATGGCTTCCACCGAAAGCAGGGAATAGATGTTGTCGGTGTTCTTATAGAATTCCGTTTCGCTGACAGGCAGATCAGGTTCCGGCATAGGGGCCGACGACGCCCTCTTTCTTTTCAGCCTGGAAGCCAGCAGCATCAGCGTTCCGCCCACCGTCAAAAGAATAAGCACCGGGAAACCGGGAAGCACCGACATGGCCATCAGCACGCCGCCGGTGATGGTCAGCACGATGGGATAGGAAACGATCTGCGTTTTGAGATCCTCGCTCAGGCTGTTGACAGACGCCGCCCTCGTCACCACCATGCCCGTGGCCGTGGAGATCAAAAGCGCGGGAATCTGGGATACCAGACCGTCGCCCACCGTGGCGGTGATGTAGGTATTCAGCACATCGGTAAAGCTTCCGCCGCCCTGCACCATGCCGATGATGATGCCGCCGATGCTGTTGATGAACAGGATGATAATCGATACGATGGCATCGCCCTTGAGGAATTTGGAAGCGCCGTCCATGGAGCCGTAGAAGTCCGATTCCCGCTGGATTTTCAGCCGCCGGCCCTTCGCGGTCTCATCGTTGATGAGGCCGGCGTTCAGGTCTGCGTCGATGGCCATCTGCTTGCCGGGCATGGCATCCAATGTAAAGCGGGCCGCCACTTCCGCCACGCGCTCGGCGCCTTTGGTGATAACGATAAACTGCACCACCACGATGATCAGGAAGATGATGAAGCCCACCACCGGGTTGCCGCCGATCACGTACTGGCCGAAGGTATGGATGACCTTTCCCGCGTTGCCTCCGTTGCCCAGGATCAGCCGCGTGGAAGAAACGTTCAGCGATACCCGAAGCAGGGTGGTAACCAGCAGCACTGAGGGAAACACCGAAAACTCCAGCGCTTCCTTGATATGCATGGCTATCAGGAGGATGGTCAGCGACAGCGCGATGTTGACGATGAGCATCACGTCCAATACTCCTGTGCCCAAGGGAATGATCAACAGGAATATGACGCCTATCAAAAATAAAGTCAGCACATTGTCAAACAGCTTTTTCATCCGGCGGTCCTCTTTTTGAGCTTATAGATGAAAGCAATAATGTCGGCCACAGGCTTGTAAAACGCCTCGGGAATCTGCATCCCGATGTCCACCGCCTCATACAGGCCCCGGGCCAGCGGCTTGTTCTCCGTTACGTACACGCCATGTTCCTGAGCGATTTTGACGATGGTCAGGGCGATCTGGTCCGCCCCCTTGGCCACCACAACCGGCGCCCTGTCCTTTTTGGGGTCATACTGGAGCGCCACCGCGAAGTGGGTGGGGTTCCTGATCACCACGTCCGCCTTGGGCACCTTTTGCATCATGCGCATCACAGCCATTTTGCGCTGCACTTCCCTGATCCGGCTCTTGATCTGCGGATTGCCCTCCATGCGCTTTTGTTCATCCCGGATTTCCTGCTTGGTCATGCGCATCCGTTTCTCATAGTCCCACCACTGATAAAAGTAATCGGCTGCCGCAAGCGCAACCATAAACATCAGGATTTTGACGGAGATGGAGAAAACGGCTTCGCCCGTCCAAGCGATCCCGCTTTCCAAGGTGGCAAGCGGCATGCTGCGGATCTGCAAAACGCGGCCGACGATCTCGCTGTACAGGATCGCTCCGATGACGGCTACTTTCAGGATGGACTTGATGAGCTCCACCAGCGACTTTGCGGAGAACATGTTCTTGAGGCCCGCCATGGGATTCAGCCTGGAAAGCTTGGGCTTCAATAAGCTTGCCGCAAACAGGAAGCGCGTCTGCACACCGCCCAACACCACCCCCAGCAGCATGGCCAAGCCGCTGATGGGCAGGATCATCATCAGGGCACTGAGCGTAAACCTGCCCATGATGGTGGAGGCATCCACCGCGGTCAGATGATCCACCGTGGCCAAAGAACCGTAGCCCTCCTGCAAAACGCGCTTCATGCCGGATAAAAGCGGCCCGCCGGCCATCCTCATCAGCAGGACAAATGCCAGCAGGGAGATTGAACTGATGGCATCCTTGCTTTGGAATATATTGCCTTTCCTTCGTTCGTCCTCCCGTTTGTGCGGTGTCGCCTTCTCTGTGCGGCTGCTGTCAGATGCCATAAACTCACCTCCCTTTCGCGCTGCTCTTTTATGCTCCGGATAACATGACGGCCAGGGACTCCTGCAGCTTGTTATACATCTGCGCCAGCGTGTCGTCCATCAATCGGGATGCGGCGGGAAGCGCCAGGATGACAATGGTCAGCCCGATGACCAGCTTTACCTGCAAGCCGGCTACAAACACATTGATTTGGGGCACGACTCGCATCAGCACCCCCATGCCCGCCTCCGCCAGAAGCTCGGTGGCAACGACCGGCATGGCCAGTTTCAGTGCCAGCACCAGCATATCCCCCAGCATCAGCGCCAGATAGCTGCCTGCCTGAAAATTGAAGAACGCAGGGCCTGGGGGGAACAATTGGCAGGAGCCGGCCAGAATCCGGATCAATGTCAGATGCCCGTTGGAGGAAAAGAAAAAAAGCGTGAGCATCAGGTGAAATACCGTGCCCGTAGCAGGCATGGATATATTGCTTTGCGGATCATAGATCTTGCCCATGGAAAGGCCAACCTCCACATCCATGGCCTCCCCGGCCATCAGCACAAAGCTCAGGAACAGGTTCATCAAAAGGCCCAGGGCATAGCCAACCAGCATCTCCTTGAGGAACGAGAGCATGAGCGCTATCGTGGAGGAAAACACGGGGGACGGCACCTGCAAAACAGGCGTCAGAAGAATGGAAGCAAGCAATGCAAGGCCGATCTTCGCAATGGCCGGCACGTTCCGCCTGCCGAAAAACGGATGAAACAGCAATGCGCCCGACATACGGGCAAACACCAGCAATAGAAGCATGTAATTTTCAAAATTGATTTGAAGCATCCATGTCCTCCCAAAACATTAGACCAGATTGCCGATGCCCGCGAAGATCCGGTTGGTGAACCCCATGATCTTGGCAATGATCCAGGCGCTGAGCAGCATGAGCGCCAGAGCGATGGCCAGGATCTTGACCACGAAGCCTATGTTCTGCTCGTGAATCTGCGTGGCCGCCTGCACCACCGACACCAGTATGCCGATCCCTATGCTGACCGCCAGAAACGGCGCTGCCATCACAAGCGCCGTCACCAGCGCATCCTTCAAAACCGAAACTATTTCCCCCTGCGACATACGGCTCCTTTCCGGCCCAAGCCCAGCTTATGCTAATTGAAGCCCATCACCAGCGCCTTTAATGTCATCGCCCAGCCGTCCACCAGCACAAAGAGCACCAGCTTGAACGGAAGAGAGATCAGCACAGGCGGCAGCATCATCATACCCAGGCTCATCAGTGTACTGGCCACCACCATGTCGATAACCAGGAACGGGAGGTACACCATAAAGCCCATGATGAACGCCCGCTTGAGTTCGCTGGTAATAAATGCGGGAATGAGCACAGTGGTTTCAATCTGATCCGTGGTTTCCGGCCGTTCAAAATGCCCCAGGTCCAGAAAAAGGTTCAGATCCTCGGCGTTTGTATTCTTCAGCATGAATCCCCTGAGCGGTTTGATAGCCCTTTCCGCAGCCTGGACCTGCGTGATTGCCCCCCGCTGATAGGGCTGATAGGCCGTTTCATTGATTTCACCGATCACCGGAGACATGATGAACAGTGACAGAAACAGCGCGATCCCCACCAAAACCTGGTTGGGGGGCGTCTGCTGAAGGCCGATGGCGTTGCGCACGCAGGAAAGCACGATCGCGATGCGTGTAAAGCAGGTGGTCATGATCAGGATGGAAGGCAGCAGTGCAATGACGGTAAGGGTGATGAGTATCTCCAGCACGTCTGCGCCTTCTCCGGAGCTGAGCCCTTCCAACTGAATGGACAGGCCGCTGGATTCCGCCCTGGCGGCGTGGACGGGCAGGACCATGCACACCGCAAGCAGGAAGAGCGCAAGCAAGGCAGCCCTAAACAACGTTCTTTTCTTCATGGCTGCGCGCCGTCCTGTCCATCGCCGTCTTCCGGCCGGATAGGCTGTTTTCCCTTCCCCATCGCCTTGAATAGCGTGCCGACAAAATCATTTCCGCCCCGCTTTGCCTCCACGCCCGCAAGCTCCTGCTGGTCCACTTCCCTAAGCAGTTCTACCCGTCCGGACGCTACGGATGCGAGGTGCGTCTTGCCGCCCACACGGATCAGGGCCAGATAGGTATCACGGGCCAGCATCACGCGCTCCAGCACCTGGATTTGGCGGCCGGAGGAATAGGCGTTATGATGCCTGCCCATCCACCTAGCCGTCCAGTATGCGCCGGCGATCACCGCCACTACCGCCAGAAGGGGCGTCAAGACGGAGAATATATCTTCCAAAGCATCTCTCTCCCAACCCGATTTTCCCAGCCTGTTACCTTTGAGCGGCGCTGCTGACAATTTCAGTAATCCTGACGCCAAAGTTGTCGTCAATGACCACCACATCGCCCCGTGCGATCAGCTTTCCGTTCACCATGATATCCACGGGCGCGCCGGCCTGCTTGTCCAGTTCCACAATGGAGCCCTGGTGCAGGGACAGGATCTCCTTGACCTGCTTTCTTGCCCGCCCGATTTCCACGGTGACATTAAGATCCACGCCCATCACAAGCCCAAGGTTGACGTTGTCCATTTCCTCCGCGAAAGGATTCTCGGTGTCCAGGCTTCCAAACTGCAAGGGCTTGACCACCACGTTTTGATGGGGCATTGGCCTTTCAGGCGGATACCCGGCACGCGGCGCCGGCCTTGGAGCAGCCATGGGGACAGGGCCCGGCATAGCCATGGGAGCGGGATTTGCCGCCATGGGGGCAGGATACGGCATGGCCATGGGAACGGGGTCTGCGGCCATGGGGGCCGACGCAGCCACTGCCGCGGGGACTGTCATGGGGGACGCCACCGGAGCTGCCGTGGGAGCAGGCATGGGGACGGCTGCGAGAGCAGGTTTAGGCGCGGGAGCCGGGGCGGGTTTTGGCGCCGCGGCTGGAGCAGGATTGGGCACTGCCGCGGGGGCCGGCTTTGGCGCAGCCTTTGCAGCAGCCTGATAATCGTCGCCAATCACCGGCGCAGGTATCTGGGTATGCCCCGTCACCTGCGAAATTTCCGTCTCCTCCTGCATCATTTCCTGTCCGCTTATCCCCATGGCGCTGCCCACCAGCTCCCTGGCAAAGGGAACTGGCATGACGGTGAAAAACTCGCTGTCCACAAGATCTTCAATGGTCAGCTTGAAGCCCACGGCCACAATATAGTCCTGCTCCTCGGACCAGAGCGTCTTTCCAGTCATGCTGGAGATCTCAAAGGGCACGGGCGGGGATATGTTGATTTCCCTATCGAGAAAAGACGCCAGCGCCGTACAGCTTGCGCCCATCATCTGGTTCATGACTTCGCCCAGGGCGCTTACATGGATCTCATCCAGTTCCGCCCCGCCGACGCTTGAAAGCTCTCCCGCATCCCCCAGCAGCAACTGGACGATGGCCCGGACATCCCTCACGCTCATGATCATGTGGTTGGAGCCGAACAAGCCCTGAATGTATTTGATTTCAACCCCCAGGGCCGGCTCAAGCTCTGAGAATTCGAATTCCGAGCTGTGAACGATCTGCACATTGGGCGTGGTAATGCTGACCTGCCGGTTCAGCAGGATGGAAACGGCAGTAGCCGCGGCACCCATGCTGATATTCAGAACTTCGCCAATCGTATCGATTTCGATACTGTTCAGCCCCGTTTGCTGATCAGGCAGATTGGGACGTGTTTCCATCGCGCACTCACCTTCCTTCATCCTGCGAATTGCCGGTTGATCAACACGGCTAGTTTGTTTTTCTTGGTTCCGGGTTCCCCTATGAACCATTTCTTCCCGTTTACGGCAAGCACCACAGGCGTTCCCACCTGCTGGTCCAGCCGTATCACATCACCCGGTTGAAGGCTGAGCATCTCCTGCATGGTGATGGTGGTCGTGCCAAGAACGGCGCATAGATCAATGCTGGAGCTATGAAGCTGTGAAAGCATTGCCTTTTGGACCGTCACCGTGCTTTCATCGTCCATATCAGTCTTGCTGCTATTGCCGGTCTGGGCGGCAAGTATCTCATCCAGCGTCTTGCCGATCCCCATGCAGGGAATGCAGCAGGTGATCGTGCCTTCTACTGAATTGAGCTTTACCGCGAGCACCATCACCACCACCACCTCATCCATGGCGACAGCTTTGATGAACCTGGTGTTTGTTTCGATCTGCCTGACCGTTATGCTCACATGGGGAGTATTGATCCATGCTTCCTGGAACAGGGAAGTGATCCTTTTGATGATCCTGTCCATCATTGATGTCTCAATGTCGGTGAACTCCCTGGAAGGAATCTCCCGCGCCTCTATGACCCCGCCAAACATCCGTTCAATGAGCGCGAAGGTAATAGGGTTGGAAAGATCCAGCAGCATGGCGCCCTTCAAAATATTCATGTCCAGCACGCCGGTCATGAGCATGTCAGGGAGTGCATTGTTGTATTCCATGTAAGGCTGTTCTTCCAGAGATGCCACATTGACCTCGCAATAGCTGCGGGTAAGACCGGCCAGGTAGGAGGCCAGATGCCTTGCAAAGACTTCCCCTATGCCCCGAAGTACCTTCTGCTGGTCTTTGGTCAGCTTCTTGGGGTTTTTGAAGTTGTACAGCTTGGCCCGTGCATCCTCGGCAGGCAATTCAGCGGATTCATCTGTATCCGCATTGCCCGCAAGCCTGCTTAGCAGCTCGTCAATCTGGTTTTGAGACAAAATTTCCGGCATGGTTAATCTTCCTTCACGCGATCATAGCGCCTGCGGTGATTTTCCCTTAAATTGCCCTCTACAAGGTACGATTGCGCCAGAATACCGGCCTTGTATTCCCTGATCCTGGCAATGACCACATCCGCCGGTTCCAGTACATAGTGCGTCTTCCCGTTTGTCATGGTCACCATTGTGTCAGGTATCATCTCGATTATTTCAATGAGCTCTGAATTGATATAATACCTTTCACCATTGAGCTTGGTAAGTTCTATCATGGCGCCGGCACCCCTTTCAGGCAGTCCGTAGTATCAAGGAATCAACTGCTTGCATCCGGCCGTTACCGCTTGAGGTTGACCAATTCTTCCAGCACCTGGTCGGAAGTGGTGATCACCCGTGCATTCGCCTGATAGCCTCTCTGGGCCACGATCATGTCCGTGAACTCTTTGGACAAGTCCACGTTGGACATTTCCAGGCCACCTGAAACAAGCTGCCCCGCCAGGCCAGTGCCGGCCATCGCATAGCCCGGCGCGCCGGAGTTCAATGTTTCGCCGAAGTATTGGTCGCCGCGCTGTTCCAGGCCATCGGGGTTGTTAAATACCGCGATGGGGATCTGCGCCAGCGGCTCAATGGCCATGGTGACGATGTTGGTGCCCGTAATCACGCCGTCAGTGCCGATGGAAATACCCGAATAGTTTTCAAAGCCCGCAATGGTAATGGGCGCCAGCGTACCTATAGTGGCTGATGGCGGATTCTGGCCCATGACAAAGCTCCCGTTTCCATCGACCAGATTGCCGCTGGCATCAAAAGAAAAGGCGCCGACCCTGGTATAGTTCAATTCACCTGCGCTGTCCTTTACGGTAAAGAGGCCTTCCCCCGAAATATAGGTATCCAGCGCCCTGCCCGTCTGCTGAAAACCGCTGCGGGTGTTGAGCAGGTCGATGGAGGCAACCTTGGATCCGTAACCGATCTGAGTCGGGTTTGTACCGCCTACAGCGGGGGTGGCTGTTGGGGGGGTGGGCGCATTGGCGGCGGACAGCGTCTGGTAATACATGTCGGAGAAAAGGACCCGGCTGGCTTTAAAGCCGGAGGTGTTCACGTTGGCAATGTTGTTGCCGATGACATCCAGCATGGTCTGGTGCCCCTTAAGGCCCGAAACTGCGGAAAACATGGATCTGATCATTTTTGCTTCCTCCCGTTCCTATTTGCGTGCCTGCCTTGATGCGGCGTTCGTATCACTCGTCCGGTGTTGCCTTTGCCTCGGGGCCTATATCCTGGATCTCGCTCAGTGGATGATAACCGCCGTTGACATATACATAAGGGACGCCGGCGTTAAAGCTTACCTGCTCCACCTGCCCCACCTTAAGCTGCGGGGTTCCGTCTGCGGCGGCAGCCGATACGCTGACCTGCTTTCCGATCAGCGATACCGCCAGGTTTGTCTGGTAGGCGTTGGTAAGGGTATTCATCTGGGATAAAGTGGAAAACTGCACCATCTGGGACATAAACTCGGCGTTGTCCACCGTGTCGAACATGCTCTGGTTTTGCAACTGGGCGGAAATGAGCTTGAAAAAGTCGTTGATGTCCAGATCCGACGCCGCCTTGCCGGCTGATTGTCCGGCTTGCTGCTGTGCGGCGGCCGGTGTCCCGATGCCGTTTACCTGCATTTTGCCCCCTCCTTGCGCATGAAGTCCGCTTCCTCAAACCCGGTAAGTGATAGTGCTGCTTCTTGGCATGATCATCCTTGGGTCCGCCTGCTGCCCGTTAACTGCAGGTATAGCGGCTGCATCCTGCCCGGATATCCTGTGCTGCCCCATTTCAAACATGGGCGCCGCATGGTCTCCGGATGCGAAGAATCCCCCGCCATTTCCGCTGTCCGTGCCCACTTCCACGCTCAGCCCGTTCACCTGATAGTTTTGCTTGTCAAGTTCGGCCCGTAATTCATCGGCATGATCCAGGATCAATCCCCGCGCAACCTCGTTATCGGTACGCAGGCTCAGGGAGACCTCCTTCCCCTTCGCGACCACGGTGACCTCTACCTCCCCCAGGCCTTCAGGGCTCAGCCTGACACGGTATTCAGCCATGCCCCGCCTCAATGCCAGGACGGATGATCTTGCAACCTGCATGGCCACATTTTCTTCCCGGGCGGCATTTTCCGGCGTCATCTCAGGCGTTGACTGCATGCTTTCCGTATGCATGGCCTGTTCCGTCCTGTGGGCGGCTGCCATGGCCAGGGCAGACAACTGCAAGGGCTTCTCCTTTTCCTTATCCGCCTTAAGGGCGGATGGCCCCTGCGCGGCCTCAAGCTGGCCGGAAGTCACGTCATTTGAGAGGCTCAAGGCTTCCCGTGCAGAATCGATACCCACAGATTGAGCCGCCGAAGGTGCGCTCTTTGCCTGAAGCTCTTGAATATCCTGAAGATCTGCCTGCTCAAGCCCATCCATCCCTTTCGCTGTTTCAGAGATCGGCTCCGGCACCGCCATCCCGGCATCCGCCATTGCCATCCCGGCCACATTCGAACTTTCTTCCGTGTGAGAGGCGGCCAAATCGCCGGACACATCCGCTCCGCGCATCATTTCTTCCGGAGCGGGCCCCAAGACGGCGCCGCCGGCCGGTCCATTCACCGACAGGGCTTCTTCCGCCATTTGCCGGCCGCCGTAAAGCAGATGATCTTCCCCTGCCTGTGCATCCGCAACCTGCTGCAGATGATATGCCCCATGCAGCAAAAGTACCGAGATGCTTGACAAGTCCAGACTGCTCTCCAGCTTTTTCCTTCCGTTTTCCTCGGATTCCCCCTCTGCCGGAGCGTCAGCAGCCTCCTTGAGCCCGCCCTGAGCTGCCGCTTCACCCACGGCCATGGAAAACGCGGTTTCAGCCTCGCCTGCGCCACTGTTCTGGCCTGACGCTTCCTGAGCAGCCATCCGCCCCTGAACGAGGCTGCCCACACTTGCTACCGCTGTCATAAGATCACCTCCCCCATCTGATTTTGATCATCTCTCAGCCGCCCGCCTTGGCTATCTGATTGGAAACGAACTCCGCAATGAACATTTCATCGCTTTTGCGCTCAGCCGCCTGATAATCCGCCTTGGCGTGCTCCTTCAGCTTTTCGATCATGGTTTTATCCTGGGTGATTTCAAGCAGCCTCTCCCGCTGCCTGTCGATGCGGCGCATTTGCTCCCGCATCTGTTCGGCGATCCTTTTGAGCTGCTGGCGCTGATCCGCAATGTACAGGCCGGCGGTGGCTGTGCGGCTGGCACTTTGACCGCTTTCGCAGTCCATCTGATACCGCCGCTTGGCTTCATCATACTCCCTGCGCATCGCATCCCGCTTTTTTTCCAGCCTTGCATACTCCGCAAGCAGCAGGCCCAGTGCGTCGGCTTCGTTTCTTTGCATGTGCGTGTCATATTCCAGCACTTTTTGAAGCGGAAATTGAAACTTTTTCACGCCGCGCCTCCCTTTAGGATCGCCTGATGAATCTCCTGCATCTTGCGCATGGTCTCCTCAAAGGGAGCCTTTTCATCGATGCCCTGCTTTAAAAATCCATTGATCCTGTCAATATTGGCAATGGCGTTGTCGATCCTTGGATTGGTTCCTGCCTTGTACGCGCCGATGCTGATCAGGTCAAAGTTCTCATAGTAGGCCGACAGTGTGGAGCGGAACGCGGAGGCATACTGCATCTGCTCCGGAGGAATGATCTCATTCATGATGCGGCTGATGCTCGCCAGGATATCGATAGGCGGGTAGTGATTGCGCATGGCCTGCGCCCGGGATAGCACAATATGGCCATCCAGGATGCCGCGCACCGTATCGGAAATGGGCTCGTTCACATCATCGCCCTCCACCAGCACCGTATAGATGCCTGTGATGGAGCCTGAAAAAAATCTGCCCGACCGTTCCAGAAGCCTTGGCATAATCGCGTATAGGGAAGGCGTGTAACCCCTGGCCACCGGCGGTTCCCCAATCGCCAGGCCTATTTCCCTCTGGGCCATGGCAAAGCGTGTCAGCGAGTCCATGACCAGCAGCACATCCTTGCCCTGGTCCCGGAAGTATTCCGCAATGGTGGTAGCGGTCAGCGCGCATTTCAAGCGCATCATGGCCGGCTGGTCGCTGGTGGCCACCACCAGCACAGAGCGCCGCATGCCCTCCTCTTTCAGATCCTTTTCAATAAAGTCCCGCACCTCGCGGCCCCGTTCCCCCACCAGTGCGATGACGTTCACATCGGCTTCCACGTTCCTGAGCATCATGCCCAGCAGCGTGCTTTTGCCGATGCCGCTGCCCGCGAAGATACCCATGCGCTGACCCTTGCCGCAGGTCAGAAGCGAATCGATGGCCCGGACTCCCATATGCAGTTGGGTGTCGATACGCGGTCTTGAAAGGGGATTGGAGGGAAGATTTTGAACAGTATACTGCTCCGTGCATAGAAGGGGTCCGGCCTCATCGATAGGCCTGCCGAACCCGTCCACGACCCTGCCCACCAGCTCCGTTCCCACGGGGATCTTCAGCGCGGCCCCGGTTGATTCCACCACGCCGCCCCGTGAAACGCCGTCCAGCTCCTCAAAGGGCATCAAAAGCAGCCTGTTTCCCTTGAAGCCCACCGCCTCGGCGTCGATCCAGCCGTTTCGCCTGGTATTGTGGATGCGGCAGACGGTGCCAATGTCCACATCCGGCCCGGTGCTTTCCAGCACCATGCCGATGATCTTATCCACCTTGCCCCCGCGCAGGATGGGCTCCGTTTGGGCAACGGCCTGCCGGTACGCTTCAAACATCCCATCCCCTCCTTACGCTGGATTTTTGATCATTGCCGGATGGCCTCCACCGCCTGCGTGAGCTTTTCCAACTGCCGGTCCGCACTGGCATCGATCAGCACATCCTCTGTTTCCAGGATGCAGGTGCCGGGCTCTTTATCCTCCAGCACTTCAATATCCAGGCGCTCCGCACCGCTTACAAGGCTTTTAAGGTAATCGCTGCTGGCGGTTACAATCCGGGCCTCATGCCGGGATACCTGAAGCCGTACGGCCTTCGTGGCGCGAAGCCCCTCCGCCGCCCTGCGGAATATGTTCAAAAAAGCTTCGTCATTTTCCATAAGCTGTGTGCCCACCACCTTGCGGGCAATATCCAGCGCCAGGTCCAGCATGCTCTGCTCGTACTGCATCAGCAGCGCATCCTTGCCGCGGTCAATTTCTTGAAGAAGGGCGGTAATTTGCGCAAGCGTCTGCTCATTTTGGGCAAAAGCCTGGGCCTGGCCCTCCTCATACCCTTTCAGGCAACCTTCCTCCCTGGCGCTTTCATACATCTCCCTGGCCTGCTCACGCATTTGCCCATGCATTTTCAACAGGTAGCGGTTGGCGCCGTCGACAATGGTGCGGGCCTTTTTGACAGCGGATGCCAGCTCTCCCTGTTCCGAATTGGGATCGGCCTCCGATTCAGGTCCGTCCTGCGGCTTGGGCCTTATGCATGCGGGCGTGTTGTACACGAACCCGGACGCATCCATGCAAATGCATTCCCCTTTTAGCAGCCTAGACAATTGTCTCATCCTTTCGGCCCCTGCTGATCGTGATCTCGCCGGCCTCCTCAAGCCGCCGTACAACAGAAACAAGCTTCTGCTGCGCTTCCTCTACGGCGGAAAGCCTTACACCGTGCAAATATGCGGATTCTTCCTCCAGGGTGGTCTTGAGGCGGACCGACATATTGGAATAGAAGACATCGGTGATTTCCTTGGAACAGCCCTTGAGGGCAATGAGCAAATCGTTGGCATTGACGTCCTGCAAAAAGCGCTGGATATGCATCGGATCCAACGTGGCGATATCCTCGAATACAAACATGCGGTTGCGGATGTCCTCGGCCAATTGGGGATCGCGCTTGGAAAGCTCCTCCATGATAAACTTTTCCGTGCTGCGGTCCACCAGGTTCAATATGCCCGCCATATACTTGGCGCCGCCGATCTCCGCAAAGCCAACCGACTCACTCATGGACAGCTTCTGCTCGATCATCTTCTCTACTTCTCTTACGGCGTCCGGGCTGGTCCTGTCCATGGTGGCGATGCGCTCCACCACGTCCAACTGCGTCTCCCCGGGCAGCTCGCTCAGGATTTCAGAAGCCTGCTCGGCTGTGCAGTAGGACAAGATCAGCGCGATGGTCTGGGGGTGCTCGTTTTGTATCAGGCTCAGCAAATGCTTGGGGTCGGCCTTGTCCAGGAAGCTGAACATCTTGGTTTGAAGCGTTCTTGTGATCCGCTCGATGACCGTCGCCGCGCTGGTAGCACCCATGGCTTTTTCCAGAATCGCCTTGGCGTACTCAATGCCGCCTTCGGTGATGTATTTTTGCGCCATGCACAGGTTATAGAATTCTTCCATGGTATGGTCCACCGCCTGGGGCGATAGGTTTTCCAGCGTGGCAATCTGCATGGTGATCTGCTCGATTTCATCCGGCCTCAGATATTTGTACACCTTGGATGCCTGCTCCACTCCAAGGGAAAGGACGACTGTGGCCGCCTTTCTGGCAGAGGCGTTGCTGTTTGCCCGCCTGTTCATTTGGAATCGTCCTCCTTCATCCATGTTCTGAGCAGTTGCGCTACAATTTCCGGATTGACGGTGGCAAACTCCTTCACCTGGCGCTTGATGCCCTGTTCTCTCGTCTCAGTCAGCACGATCTCCCCGGGAGCCTCCGGCTTTTCAGCATCCTGCCCTTGCTGCGCCATCTCCTGACCAGGCCGCCTTGCCTGCTGATTCCGCTGCTGGGATTGATTTTGCGGTGCATACTGCCGCGCAGTCCTCCTTTTGCGGCCTGACCGCAATGTCAGGAATACAGCCAGCAGAAGCAGCAGGAGAAAGCCTCCGGCAACGGGTATGATCAGGCCATCCATGTCGATCGCCTGTTCCTGCGGGAAAACAGGCGCTTGTTTGGGCGTAAACTCCGCATGGGTAATGACCACCTTTTCAACAGGGATGCCCACACCGTAGGCAACCATCTCCTTGTACTTGGCCACCAGGTCGTCGGCCAGGAAGCTGCTGTTGATCATCACGGCAACGGTCATGTCCGTAATCCGCCCACCGTTATCCTCAATTCCCTCGATGAGCTTGTTTACAAGAAACTCCCTGCTTCCGCTCTCACTGGCGCTTTGATCGTTCTCTCCATCCTCTTGTTCCACATAGGTAGGCGTGCCCGTGTTGGGGTCCGTCCCGGCGGCAAGGTTCTGCAGGGTGCCGCCGTTCAGGCTTTGGCGGTCAAACTCTTCTTTGGACAGAATGCCGTTATCGCCCACCACGGGCGTATAGGTGGTTTTTTCGGTGACCTTCTGCTGAAAATCCACCTGCACGTTTACCGCCACGCTCATGCCGTCCGCGCCAAATACAGGCTCCAGAAAACGGGTGATCTTTTCCTTATAATAGTCGTTGATCCGTTTGACGGCGTCGATCTGGGAAAGCGCCTGGCCGCTCAATTCTTCCGACTTTTCGTTGAGCTCCACGCCGGTGCTGTCCACAATGGTCACATGATCGTTTTGAAGCCCTGGCACACTCCTGGCAACCAGCGCTTCGATGCCCCTGATCTGTTTATCGGAAAGGCTGGTATACGAATAAAGCTCCAGTACCACTGAGGCGGAGGCCTGGGGCCTGTCGGCCTTTAAGACAAAGGAATTGTCATCAGGCACATTCAGGGTCACAATGGCGTTTTTCACACCCTCCAGCGTCCGAAGCGATTCCTGCAGCCTGTCCTGAAGCTGAAAAATCAGATATTGCCTTTTTTCGTAATCAGTAGTCATCAAAGCGGATTGACTTGCAAAAACATCATAGCCCAGCGTGCTCTTGGGGAATCCTTCCGCAGCAAGCTGCATCTTGAGCATGGCCTCACTGGCTCTGGGCACCAGAATGGTGCCGTCGGTTTGAAGCCTGTAGGGGGTACCCATGCTGTCCAAGAGATTCACGACCTCAACGCTCTCGGAGGATGACAAACCACGGTACAGCACCGTATAGCCGGCGCTGTCCAATACGTTTGTCAGGATCACCGCTCCCACTATAACGGAAACAAGCAAAGCTGCAAGGGCAACGCGCCTGCCCTTGCTTAACTTTGCCAGGTATCCCTTTATGCCCTGGAAGAGGCTTGAGATTGAAAGGTCCATGCTTACCCTCTACATCAGCAAATTTTTCTTTCGTATGCAACAGGCTACAATTCAGAGCGTGATGCGCATGATCTCGTTATAGGCATCCAGCACCTTGTTCCTGACCGACACCATCATTTGCACCGCCAGGTCGGCTTTGGCCGCATTGATGGTAATGTTGTGGGGTGAATCGCTGTTGCCGGTCACCAGATTGACCACATCGAATTTGGTCGCCGCATCGGTGCTGATCGTCTGCTGGACAGCATCCTTCAGCATATCCTCAAAAGGTACTGCACTCTCCGATACCGAGGCGGCGCCAGACGGCTTTTGAAGGTTTGCTATGTATTGCGCAAGCCTTACCGATTCAATGGCCATATCCGCTCCCCCATTTCTTTCGTGCTATTCTTTCGTATCGATTTTCCGGGTTATCGCCCTATTTCAAGGGCTTTTGCGGCCATTTCCTTCATGGCGTTGAACGCCGTCACATTGGCTTCATACAGCCTGGAGGCAGACATGATGTCCACCATCTCTTCCACCGTGTTCACGTTGGGAAGCTGCACATACCCGTTGTCATCGGCATCGGGGTGGGTGGGATCATACTCCAGCTTGAAATCGTCCGCGTCCTCCACGATGGCGCTGGCCTCTACCCCGCTTACGGATGCTTTTCCGCCGATGGAAGAATTCAAAGTGGCGGAAAAGGTATTTTGCCCGCCTCTTTCTGAGAGCACGACCAGCTTCCGCCTGTAGGGTCCGCCTTCCTCGGTTCTTGTGGTTTGGGCGTTTGCCAGATTTTGCGCCACCACCTGCATGCGCAGCTTCTGCGCGGTGAGGCCTGAACCGCTGATATTCAGTGAATCCAGGAATGCCATCCTTATCCACGCCCCTCTGTGATCACATATTTGAGCCGCTTGATCTGCGAATTCAGGGAATTGGCCAAATAACCGTACTGCATCTGGGCCCTGGCCATTTCAATATTCTCGTAATCAAGGTCCACGTTGTTCCCGTCTTCCTGGACCGCGGTGCTTTCATCGCGCACGACCCGGGGATTCACCTTTTCAAGGGCATCTTGCATGCCTTCCTCATCGGCTCCGGTCTTTTGAAGCTGCTTTTCCAGCAAATCTTCAAATTCCAGACGCTGGCTCTTAAAACCCGGTGTGGCAGCGTTTGCGATATTGTTAGCAATCACTTGCTGCCTTTGCCACACGGCGTCCAGACTTTTTTGAAGAAGTGCCATACTCGTGTTGTCCAGAGCGCTGCCCACACAAAATCCCTCCCATTTTTTCGCTGTTTAGTAACAATTTGGTACCACTTTTGCAGCAATTTCCCATTTTGGCGCAACAAAAAATACCTTTTCGGCAGCTGGCTGTCATTTCAGACCCTTTAGCTTTGCGTCCCCACCTTTCAATTCGGTGAGTTTGCCATTTCGTTCGATATTTATTTCATTTCATGGCTATAAAATAAGGTAAATCTTGGATACGCCGTTTTTCGGCCTCACCTCCCGGCGGGTCGCCATTGTCGAGCAGGTAACTGCCATATAAAGGCCAAACATACTATCCGTACTAAGTATATCATGCACTCTATCGCTGTCAATACTTTTTACAGCAAAATTCATCTTTTTTTTTGAAAAGCGCTAAACATTTGTCGATTTGCGCCGATATATAGTGTTTTATCAGCA
>JAEWWY010000310.1 GCA_023458835.1 Bacillota bacterium | reverse complement strand
GCTTACCATGGGCGATATCGCACGGTGTTCTCTCGGGAAACCTGCTGATTTTTTCAATGAGGATTTGCTATACAAGCTGTTCGGCATCAATGCGGAATTGCTGCTCGACCATGCCTGGGGATGGGAGCCCTGCACGATGGCCGACATCAAAACATATAAGCCCAGTACAAACAGTGTTGGCTCGGGACAGGTGCTGCACAGCGCCTATACCATTGACAAGGCGAAATTGATCGTGCGGGAAATGACCGATCTATTGGCACTCGATTTAGTCGATAAAAAACGCGTGACCGATCAGCTTGTCCTCACAGTTGGGTATGACATTGAAAGTCTGACGAATCCGATGATAAGAAAGGCCTTTCGCGGGGAGGTCACCATAGATCAGTACGGACGCGCCGTGCCAAAGTCAGCACATGGCTCGATCAACCTTGCACGGCAGACCTCCTCTACGAAGATTATGCTGGACGCCATAACCGAGTTGTACGAGCGGATTGTCGATAAAAATCTCTTGGTCAGGCGGGTCAACATCACGGCGAATCACGTCGTGGATGAAGCGGCTGCCCAAAAGACGGGCAAATTTGAACAGCTCAATCTCTTTATGGATTACGCGGCCCTTCAGGCACAAAGAGAGGCCGAGGAAGCCGCCCTCGCACGGGAAAAGCGGATGCAGGCGGCAATGTTGTCAATAAAGAAGAAGCACGGGCGAAACGCCATTCTGCGGGGGATGAATCTGATGGACGGTGCGACCACCGCCGATCGCAACCGACAGATTGGAGGGCACAAGGCATGACGGAATACGACGACATCATACATCTGCCGCATCATGTCTCTAAGAGGCACCCTCCCATGGCCGAGATTGACCGCGCGGCCCAATTTTCCCCTTTTGCGGCGTTGACAGGCTACGACGCCGCCATCAAAGAAACTGCGAGATTGACTGATGAGAGAGTAGAATTGGACGAATATTCATCGAACGCTTTGAGCGATAGATTGCAAATCATCGCAGAGCGAATTGCTGAGCAGCCAGAAATCGCAATTACCTACTTTCAGCCAGATATAATAAAAAGTGGCGGGTCTTATGTTACTGCTGCCCGTGCGGCAAAAAAGATCGACGAATACAAACGGATTGTTATTATGGCCGATGGGACAACGATACACATTGATGAAATTGTCGCCATAGAAGGGGCGATATTCGGGGCACTCAACGATTAATAAACACGAAAAATCCGGCACAGCGCCGGATTTTTCTGGTTTACCTTATCGGATGGGCGTGCGGTTCATGCCGGCTGTATTCATATGTCACGTTGCATCTTCCGCCATGCGGATATGGGAATGAATGGGTAGGTGTACGTAATGACAGAGGACCAGACAGCCGGAAAAAGCCTGAACCTGGCCGCAATAACGCCGCAAAAAATTGCTTCATGCCATTTTTCCCTATTCCAGCACTTCCACCGTGCCAGCGGTCAAATCTACTTTCAATTCCTTCGCTGTCCCGCCGTTGTAGTGCAAGCGCAGGGCTTGGGGCAGCGGGTCATCCTTCCCCAACACGAAGGTACTGTCCTCACGCACCCAGCCTTCCTCTTCCAAATCTTTGGTATCGCTGGATCTATGTTTCAGCACTGCATCCCCATAGGGGTTTACAGAAAAGGAACGATGTCCTTCCCCCTGCACAGGCTGGTGATACACATGTACTACAAGCAGCAGCGGCGTACGGCTGACGACGATGTGCTTTACGACCGTCGGGCCCACATCCAAATCAAGGGCTGCGTCCACTAGAGGTTTATCCGTCTTTGGAATGTCTAGGGTGAGGCTATCCATTTCCTCATATGTATCCATCTGTGGCGTAAGGGTTGCCATGGTGATGACCGCTTCCACGCTGTCCGGGGAAACATCCAGCAGGTTGGACGACATAAACCCATAGGTGTCCAGCGGATTTCCGCTGCTCATGCCACCGCCGCCCGCACCCAAAATGTATACCCGTTCGCCGTCTATTTCATGATAAAAGCTGATGTCGCAATAGGTGGGAATGATGCGGCCGGTTTCCCCCTCCCCTCCATGCACAGGATTACCGTCCGTACTGTCCCTGAATACTTCATCCACCATCACCGCATCGGACTGCGATGCGGTTTGCTGCATAGTAAGCATCGCCACGCGCCCATCGTAATAAATGTCCTGCACGGCAAAAGTAACGCTGCCCAATGTTCTTTCCATTCCTTGGCTGGTCGAAGCGTTATTCGAATGAACAGGCTTCTCTTGTGATGCTGTGTCGGCAGGAGCCTGTATTTCGGCCCCATTCGGTGGGGCTGATGCTGCGGTTTGCCCGACAGCCGACGTGCAAAGAACCGGTATAAGCAAGGCGGCGCTTAGGGCAATGCAGATTGTTGCGATGCGCCCTTTCTTTTTCCAATTGGCAATCATGGTGATCCTCTCTTTCATGGCCCGCTTGCTGCTTTGCATAGCGGTTGTTGTAAGCAATAGGGATCGGGTGGAAGGTGTTTTGCGCAGGAGCACGATCAGGCTCATGCCATACTGCTGGCGGTTTTCAAGCGACATGCCGCAGATCACCGCTTCGTCGCAGGCCGCTTCACAGTCTTCACGACTGTAATGTGCCGCCAGCCAGACCAGTGGATTCCCCCACCACATGCATAGCAATATGCTTCGCAACGCTGTCCACAGGTGGTCGCGCCGCCGATAGTGCGTCAGTTCGTGACGCAGCACCATATCAAGCAGCATTTTTGACTGAATGACCTCGGTCGTGATGATAATGCGTGGGCGCAGCAGCCCAACAAGGCAGGGTGAAGGAAACAGATCAGCCAGCATTACCGGTACTTTGCTATCCATTGGGATTCGTTCGGCTCCCCGCAGTCTTTGTGCGATTCGTATGTTATTTCGGACCATCATCATGAGGGATGCAAGGCTGCCCAAAATCCAGACTGCTATGCCGATAGATGACAGAAGCTGCAACCAATCGAGCGGCATGGCTCCCATCGCATCCAAACTCGGGGTGGCGGCCTGCATCGCCTGGCCGGCGGTGGTAATGACGGCAGGAGAAAGTGGCGGCGCAGCGATCCCGGCCAAAGCCTGTGCCATGCCGTTGTTGCCTGCTGTGGTCAATCCTATGGGTAAAGCGGGTTGAACAAAGTTCCAGATACTCATGGCGCTCTGTACCGAAAACGGCACCATCAGGCGCAGCGCGGGCAAAAGCCACAGCGCATACCGGAAACGCGCG
>JAEWWY010000309.1 GCA_023458835.1 Bacillota bacterium | reverse complement strand
GGTGAAGGCCCCGCTCCGGGTACCGATGAGGTCCTTGTCCCCGGCGGAGATGATAAGGCCCGCCTCGTCCGTCACATAGCTGGATATGGCGGAGGCGCCGAAGCCCTGGTTGTAAACGGAGGTGAAGTACGCTTCATCAATGTTCAAAATCAGCGTGCCGGCCTGGCTGGACCTGGTGAGATAGCGTATGGCGGAAATGACGCGCCTGCTTTGCGCCTGGGAGCGAAGGCCCAGCCCCCAGGCGGATTCGGACAGGCCGCCCCGGATGATCAGCTTCTGCCGCGCTGCCTTGGCATCGCTGAGGATGCCCGCGTATACCGGCTCCGCCTCCATCCCCTTCCCCCATTCCACCAGGGATTGGGACTGGGTCCTTTTGACGGCAAGGCCGTTGTCCGCGTAATAGAGGATGGAGGAAAGGTAGCGGGAGCTTAAGAGCGTTTCCCCCATCTTGCGCAGCATGGAGGCGGACAAATCCGCCCTTTCCCCGGCGCTCATCCTTTCGTATTCATCCGCATGGCTGAAGGTGGCGTCTATGATCATGGTGCGTGAGAGCAGATCGGCATCCTCCACAAGGATGGAAATGTTGTATTCCCCCTGAAGCATCTGGGATTCCATGCTCCTGCGGGCGTCCTCCGCCAGAACCCCCGATACGATGCCGTATATGGCCGCCAATCCGGCGGCGCTCATCAGCACCTGGATGGCCGCGAAGGCGCAGAAAAACTGAAACGCGAAGCTCCGCCGCACGCGCCTGAACCAGCCCGCGCTCATGGGGGCGCCTCCTGTTCATCCTCCGGCTGCGGGGCGGGGCAGGCATCCCCCTGTGTCCCCAACGGAAGGCCCCCGCCGGCCAGGGCCATCCCCCTGCGGTATTCGCTGGGCCGCATCCCCGCGTATTTTTTGAAAACCCTGCTGAAATAGCTGGGGTCCGTGAAGCCCACGGCGTAGGCCACCTCATGGGAGCGCATTTTCCCGCTTTCCAGCAGCCGGACGGCCTGCTCCAGCCTGATCCTGTTCAAAAGCTCCGAAAACCCCTCCCCAAGCTCCCTGGCAAACTGCCTGGACAGGTGCGGCGCGCTGATGCCCACGTGCTCCGCCAGGGATGCCAGGGTGATCTCCCTAGCGTACCCTCCCTTCATATACGCCAGGGCCCGGCGCACCTCCGGGCTCAGGCCGGCATACGTCCGCGCGGAGGCCACGGCTTCCAAAAAGCGGCACAGCGCCGAAACGGCCTGCCCGTAGGAGGGAGCGGTCAGGATCTCCTGGGCGTATTCGCGGCAGGCGGAGGCGAAGTCCCCCCCGCCCCTGTTCCGGTAGGCGATTTCAGGCCAGTGCACCATCCTGACGGCCTGGGTTACAAACTCCTGCCGGGAAAGGGCCGGCGCGGCCCGCATCTGGCCGATGCCCATGCTGATCTGGGCAAAATACTCGGGAAAAGCCTCCTGCAGGCGGGAAGCGCAGGCCTCCACCGCGGCAAGGCCCCCGCCGATGGCGGCCTGGCCGCTGTCCTCCCCGGCAAAGGCCAGGCTCTCCCCTTCGGGTAAAAAGTACCGCCGTTCCAAAGCCTCCCCCGCCCTTTGGGCAAGCGCGGCCAGGTCCTTGGCCGGCCCTGTCCCGCCCACGCCGAAAAAGGCCTCCGCGTTGAGGCAGCGCAGCAGCGCCTCGTTGATGCGCCTGACCAGGTATTCCATCCGGCCGCGCATGTCCCCTGGCCCAAGGACCGGCAAAAGCGCGATGATCCCGCCGCCCGGCATCATGAAGGCGGTGCCCTTGTCATACCGCTTGATCTGGTCGTTGATCAAATTCAGGATCAAATCCCCCTGCACGCGGCCTGTGACCTCCACCCTTGACAGGATGTAACACAGGGCGCAGGCATCGCCGCCAAACAGTTCGCAAAGGCCCTCCTGAAGGCGCCGGTCATCCCCTTCCCCCGCCAGGTATTCTTCCAAAAACGCCCCGGAGGGGGCAGGGGGCTCCCCCTCCCTGGGGAAAGCGCCGGCGCAGGTTTCCGCCAGGATTTCATCCCCCACCCGCCTGAGGATCCTCTCCAGCTCCCCGTCCGGGGCGTTCAGCTTGAGGACATAATCGGACACCCCAAGGCGGATGGCCCTTTGCAGAAGCTTGAACTCATCATGGCAGGTCAGCACGACAAACCGCGTCCGCCTGTCGTTTTCCCGTACTTTTGCGATCAGCTCCAGGCCGTCCATCACCGGCATCGTCAAATCCGTAATGATCAGCGAAGGATGTGTCTTTTGGTAGATTTCATAAGCCTCCTGCCCGTTTTTCGCGATGGCGGCCACCTGCATGCCAAGGCTTTCCCAATCAATGATATTTTTGAGCCCGATGGCTACAAGGATCTCATCCTCCACCAGCAAAACGGATTGCATCGCATTAATTCCTTCCCTCCGCCGCCCCTTACGGGGAAAGCGATTCACTCCGGGGCCCGGGCCTCCTGTCCCCCCGCCCGGTACTGGCCGGGGGTCAGGCGGTTGCGCCGCTTGAAGGCGTCATAAAAGCACTGCTCGCTGGCAAAGCCGCTGAGCCTTGCGATCCTGCCCACCGTATCATGGGTGTACATCAGCATCTGCTTGGCGTGCAGGAGGCGGATGGACGTCAGGTACTCGATGGGGGCTTCGCCATACACCTGCTTGAAGGTGCGGCACAGGTGCTCCCGGCTCATGGAGGCCCGCTGGGCCAGCAGCTTCAAATCCATCCGCTCCATGTAATGGGTATCGATATAGCCCCGGATGCCCTGGACCACCTCCAGGCTTGGCATGTCCGCGCCCCGGTGCTCCGGTGCGGTTTCATCGGCCAGGGCGATGATCAATTGCAGCAGCAGGTTCTTGGCGTGCAGGTGGTAATCAGGGGGATGCTTTGCGTACAGGTCCGCGCTGCTTTCCAGCAGGTGGTAAAAAAGGTCGAAATTTTTTACCTCCAGGCACCTGGGCAGCGTTTCCAGAAACTCAAAGAAGCTGCCCCGGCGGAGGATGTGATTGAGGAACACAGGGTCCTTGTGGGCGTGCATGCAGCGCCCTTCCAGGCGGTAATACCGCTCCAGGGAAGGGTCGTATTCCGTGTCAAACACAACGCCGCAATAGCTGTAAGGCGGGATCCCCTGCACGATGTCCCCGGGCTTGCGCACGTAGATGGTGCCCCGCCGCGCCGGCAGGAACTGCTGCTGGGTCACCACGCCGCCGCCCCTGGAGGCTGTGATCAATTCAATCTCGTACCACTGGCACATGCGCTCATCCGCGGCCAGCCCCGGGCGCAGGGAGCCGGTGTTCATGTATACGACGTATGGGTTGAAATCCCTGGCGTCCCGCACCATATCACCCCTGCGATATCAATAATCTTGAGTGATCGGTCAACATACCGAATTGTCTGCGTCCGGCTTTGGATGCTATCATTCTAGTAACCTTACCGGCGGTTGTCAAGTATAGCCCCATGGCCCGGCAG
>JAEWWY010000308.1 GCA_023458835.1 Bacillota bacterium | reverse complement strand
GACGCGTACTACAAGCAGTTGGGCGATTGGTGCCGGGAAAACGGCACGGTGTTCACCGGTCATCTGATGCCCGAGGAGTCCCTGCGCATGCAGGCCAAAACCGGCGGCAACCTCTTTGCGCACCTGCGCCACCTGCACCTGACCGGCGTGGATCACCTGTATCCCCGGGTTGGCACGCGGGAGATGCCCAGCGAGCATGTGGCCATCAAAATCGCTTCCTCCGCAGCCCACCAGTTCGGCAGCGTACGGCTCCTTTGCGAATCCATGGGCGGCGCGTACTGGGATTGCACCATGGAGCGCATGAAGTGGATCGCCGATTGGGAGTATGTGCTAGGGGTCAATATTTTCAACCCCCACGGCTACCATTACTCCATCGAGGGGGAGCGCAAGCGGGACTGGCCGCCCTCCCAGTTTTACCACCACACCTGGTGGCCGCAGTATGGGCTGTTCAATGAGTATCTTTCCCGTGCCGCCTACCTGCTCACAGGGGGGCATCACGTGGCCAAGGTGGCCATCCTCTATCCCATCCACAGCATATGGGCCAACTACCGGCCCCAGGTCCGGGACCGGATCTCCGATGTCATTGAAAAAGATTTTGTATACATGACCGACCGGCTGCTGCGCCTGCACATCGATTTTGACTACATTGACGAGGATGTGCTGGCCGAGTGTGAAATCGACGGCGGATCGCTGTGCCTGCGGGGTGAGCGCTACGAGATGCTGCTGCTTCCGCCCGTAACGCACATCAAGCAAAGGACCCTTCATATCCTGGAGGCCTTTCACGCCGCGGGGGGCAAGCTGGGAGGGGACGCGCTGCTGCCCTGCCGCCTGGTGGATGGCAGCTCCGATGGCGTGAAGGAGCGGGTTAGAGCACTGTTCGGCCTGGACCCTGAAGCGCTGCGCGCCTCCTATATGAAGGGCGCCGCGCCCACAGAGGTCACGGTGCACCGCTGTCCCGGCGCGGTCTTCCTCACCGGGGCCGGGCTGTGGCAGACGGATGCCGCGGCCGCGCTGCGGGAGGCCATGCTGGCCTGTATCACGCCGGAGATCAGGATCAGCTCGGAAGAGGTGTTTTACCTCCACCGGGTCAAGGATGGGCGCGACTTTTACTTTCTGGTCAACCCCACCGGCGACGCCCATCGCGTCGACGTGGATATCGCCGGGGAATATACGCCGGAACTCTGGGACCTGGAAAGCGGCGGCCGGGCGGCGATGCCGGTCTACCGTATCCGGGAGGGCCGTACCTGCTTTGCGCTGGAATTGATGCCCTATGGCTCCGCCATGGTGAGCGTATCCGATCCTCCCGCGCCCGTATACGCGGAGCGTTCCGATATCATGATCGATGAAATCATTGGCGGCAAAGTATGCGGATACGCCCGCCTGGACGAGGACGGACAGATCCTGCTTCAAACAGCCTCCGGCCCGGCCTGTTTAACGGTGCCGGCCCGGAAGCCGATGCCGCCCCTGGCTTTTTCCGATACATGGCGCTTTGAGACCGATAAGCCCAACGCCCTTTTGATCCACACCTGGAAATTTCGCCTGGAGGATGGCACCGTTGACCCGCTTCACCTTTCCCGCCTGCCTGAGGATTGGCTGGACTTTGGTATGGGCGCCTGGGAAATGCAGCTTCCGGAGGAGCGGGATGAGCCCGTCTACCCGGTGGACCTTTGGTTCGCGGCCTCCTTCCATGCCCTGTTCGTCCCCCGGGACCTCAAGCTGATGATCGATGGGTTCAAAGGGGAAAGCCACGCCCTGTACATCAACGGGCAGCGGGTCACCGCGCCGCTGGAGCGCTCCTACCTGGACGCCGAGATCATGACGGCGGATATCGCGCCCTTTGCAAAGCCCGGGGATAACCTCCTGCTTGTGCGCATCACCGCGCGCAAAAAAATGGACGGCCTGCTGGACCCCCTCAAGCTCATCGGCACCTTCCGGGTCGATGGCGCGAACGGTCGGGAATCCATCGCCCCCATCACCCATACACTGGCGCCGGGAGACTGGGTTTCCATGGGCTTTCCTTATTACGCCGGAACCGGCATCTATTCCCAAACGCTGACGCTGCCTGCGGAATATGCGGACAAAAAGCTGTTTCTGGAAGCGGAGGTGGGCAGGGATGTGCTGGAGGTGCATATCAACGGCACGCCCGCGGCCACGCGCCTGTGGCGTCCCTACCGTGTGGAGCTTACCGGCTTGCTTGTTCCCGGGGAAAACAAGGTGGAACTGCGGGTCATCAATACCCTGGCCAATCTGCTGGAAGGCTCCCGTATCCCCTCGGGCCTCTTCAGCGCCCGGATCGTTCCCTATGACCGCTACATTATTGGCATCAAGGAGGAAACCCCATGCTGATCGCCCTCAAACCGCAAGCGGCGGACCAGGCTGCCTTCCATCCTTTCGGCACGCTTCTCATGCCCGGGCAGCCGGACTTTTCGTGCCCGGAATTCACCTGGCAGGAGAATCTGGCCACCCTGTCCCTGGCAGATGCGGAGATCGGGATGGTTGTGGGGCAAAACACCGGCAGCTACATACAAAAGGAGCTGGAAAGGCACCTGCGCAGCGCCGAGCTGATTATCCCGGTGAAGGAGGATATCCTGCTGGTGCTGGCAAAGTCCGATGCCTTTGATCATTCTCCCCGCGCCGGGGATTTTGCGGCATTCCGTGTGCCCGCCGGCTGCGCCGCCGCCCTCCATCCCGGGGTATGGCACCAGGCCCCCAAATGCGTTGCGGAAAAGGCTCCCGCGTTTGTGCTCTATGCCGCCGGCACCGGGGAAAAGGACAAGCAGGTCATAAACCTTTCCGCCATGGGGCTTGAGGTATCCATTCATCTGTGTAACGATATGGAGGAGGGCAGCCTATGAAATGCGACGCGCTTTGGGTAACAGGTTATAAAAAACTGGATGTGCGGCCATTGGAAGTGGAGCCCCCGAAATATGATGAGGTGCTGATTGAAACCAAGGCTTGCGGCGTATGCTGCTGGGACGCATACCAGTTTCAGGGGCAAAGCGGGCCGGGGCCCTATCCGTATGTGATCGGCCATGAGGCGGCGGGCATCGTGGCCGAAGTGGGCAAGGGTATCAGGAAATTCAAGCCCGGCGACAAGGTGGCCTGCGCCGGAGGCAGCGTCGTCGAAATGGCCCGTTACTTTACCATTCCCGAGGATTGCGTGACCCGCATCCCGGACGCCACGGCGGACTATGCCAACTGGGTCATAGAACCGGCCTGCACGGTTCAAAACGTGCTCAACTGGGCCAACATTATCCCGGGGGAGCATGTGGCGCTGGTTGGCGCCGGATACATGGGCCTTCTTACGCTGATGGGCCTCCAGGCATACCCTTGGGGCGAACTGACGGTCTTTGATATACGGGAGGACCGTCTGGAATTGGCGCGGGCCTTCCAGCACACCCGCGCGCTCAATCCCCAAACTCCGGCGGGCGCGGCCTATGTGGAAGAGCTCGTTGCTTCCGGCGGCGCCGACAACGTGATTGAATTCTCCGCGTCAGATTCCGGCTTTGCGCTGGCTGTCCGCATCGCCCGCAGGGAAAAGGCCAGGCTGACGGTAGGCTCATGGCACAGGCATGATATGACCTTCGATGGAACACGCTTTCACATGGGCGGCTTCCTTATGAACAATGTATCCCCCATGACCACCTTCCACTATACCGATGTCATCCCGCAAACGGCGGCGCTGGTCAGGCGCGGCGTTTACCGCCCCGGCGATCTTGTCACGCATGTGGCTGATTACCGCGATTGCGCGCATGTGTTTGACCGTGCGGTGGATAAGAAGGACGGCTACATAAAAGGCGTCATTACGTTCTGACGGCCGGCGCGGCCATTCGCGGCGGCGGGCAAAGCGGCAGGTATTTCCTGCGCCGCCTGCTTATATTGCGCAAAACCTCTCATGGCTATCGATGCAAAAATATTCTTCATTATATAAGGTCGTGAAAAGAGCGCAAGCGATTTTCACGACTTTTCTTCCATGGTTTGGTGCTGATAAGACAGGGACGTTTTGCACACAATAGCCGCGAGGAGGCGAATACCTTGAACAAAAAGTGGATTCTCACCATGCTGTGCGCGTTTGCGCTGGTCCTGCTGGCAGGATGCACAAGCAATGCCGATGTCTTGCCACCGTCCCCGTCGCCTGCGGCCACAACGATGATGCCCAGCCCGTCCATCCTTCCCTCATTAGAGCCGGTTGCCAGCCCCAGCCCTGGCGTCGGAACGCCCACGACCACCGCGCCCGGAACATCGGGCGCGGCAATAACGACGATGGACGAGGCGAAAAAAGTATCCAAGGACCTTGCGGATGAACTGGGTAAGCTGAGCGAGATCGCTGACGCTTACGTGGTGGCCGCGGGAGATACCGCCGTGATCGGGCTCACGTTTGACAGCCAGTACAAGGGCGGCTTGACCCAGCGGATCACCGACATGGTCAACGACAGGGTCGGCACCGTCAATACCGCCATCAAGAATATTGGCGTCACCGCCCAGGCGGCCCAGGTAAAATCCATTCAGGACCTGGCAGCCACCATGGAGAAGTCGGGCACAACGATTGCTACGCTGCAAACCCAGGTGGACGCGCTGTTCAAAACCATCACCGCCAACGCCGGCGGCGCGACCAAGGCACCTTGAGGCGCATGAAGGGATGCTTCCAGCATCCCCCTTCGCGCGCCTTTTTTTGCTGGAAATGGATAGCTGCATAACCAAAGCAAAGAGAATATTGGCAGCTTAAGTGCCTTGCCCAAGGAAAGAATGCGCAAACTCCAAGGCCTATTTCCCAAAGAAAATTTTTTCCCGTCCGTGAATCCATAGTCATATCCCCCTGCCGGCTCTCATAGCTTATCCCAGAGGGGGAGATGAAATATGGATTATACGGTACGTGCACAACGCTGGCATATGCTGGGCGCCGCGCCCTTGACGGCTGTGATGGCCGCAGTGGCTTTTGCGCTGGGACAAGCCGGCATCCCCGCCAGCATCTGGCGGCTGAACAGATGGGCGGCGGGACTATTGTTTGTCTGGTGGTTCCTGGGGATTGCCCTGGTAAGGCGGAACCCCCGCCCCTGGGCGACAGGCGTGCCACAGGCCGCGCGCCATGCCACGCGCATCCTGTGGGGCGCAGCCGTGGCCCAACTGGTCAGCAGCCTGACGATGCTGGGGACGCACTATCTGTATAGCCTTATACTGGGGCAGCAATACGTTTGGCTGGATACGCTGGTGGCATGCGGCGCACTGCTCTTCGGGCAGGCGGCAGGCGTGAAATCGCTCAGTACGTTTTCCCGCCCGAAGCCATACCTGTACGGGGGTACCGCCATGCTTTGCGCCCTGTTCCTCCTGGCTGTGCTGTCATAAAAATGGCTTTGCCATCTTTATGATCTCGCGCTTTTCACCTATTGGCTGCGCCAATGGCCGGTTAAAAGCGTAATGAAAGCTTGCTCCGCAAGCGCCCCGACCGCCCGGCAGAGCCGGGCGATACGATTACAAACGGGGGGGCTTCGGCCCCCCGTCGCTCCCCAAGAAAAAGGCCGGCGTATCAAGTTGACACGCCGGCCTTCCAATACTATTCCAGACCATTCATGCGCCGATTATTCAGCAAAAGACTTCAAATGTTCCCCATATGTGATGCCGGAATAAATCCGCATAAGCGTGCGATTGGTGAACCGGGGTAGGGTGCGCTCATCTGATGATAGTTCTATCGATGAAACAGCGTTACTTCCGGATCTCCGTCCGCGCCCACTTCCTCCAGGATCACCGGGCCTTGGGGGGGCTGGCCTTGCTCGGCGGCCTGGCCCTGGTCAGCGCTTTGAGCTTGTTCGGCATTTTGACTCTGTTCAGCAGAGGGGCTTTGCTCCGGCACCTGGCTCGTATCGCCGCCGGCCCCCTCAAAATTGCTCTTGACCTGCTGCCACTCCGCGGTAAACTCCTCCAGCGTCAGCCCGTTGTCCGTCATATACCGGGCCGCCTCGACCCCCACATAGCGCAGATGCCAGGGCTCGTAGATGATCCTGGTGATATCCTCCTTGCCCTGGGGGTAGCGGATGACAAAGCCGTACTCCGCGCAATGGGCGGCCATCCACTGGGCCTCCTGGGTTTTCGCGAACTCGGAGTTGAATCTTTTGCCGATCCAGGCCTTGCTGATCACATCGATGCCAAGGCCCGTCTGATGGTCGCTGGCGCCGGGATAGGCCACTACACCGTCATCCTTGCCGTTGTTCTGTTCCAGCCGGTTCCTGTACATGGTGTTCTGGGTCCGATAGCTGCGGTAGCCGCTGTGGGCGTAAAGCGTTATCCCGTCGGCGGACGCCGCCGCAAACATGGCATCCAGCGCGTCAGAGACGAATTGGCACATTTGAATGGCGGAGCTGGAGGTTTTCTTCACCTTGATCTTTACCAGTTCCTGCGGCACATAATCGGAAGGAAGCAGGCTCTCCTGGTTCACCAGGCGGATGTATTCCTTTTGAAGCTCGTTCAGGGATACAGGATAAGTCCATGAAGCTGAATTCCCGTTTTCAAGCTCCTGCGCGGAGGCACATCCTCCCGTAAAAAGCATGGCCAGGCACAGCAACGTCAGCAGCCACTTCTTCCCCACCAGTTTGCACGCTCCTTTTCACTATGGTTCCAGTATATCCAAAATGGCTTCCACCTGCAAGGATTGTACATAGGTTTCCATAGGAATTTGTTGCGTATACATGGCCGTGGCGTGATCGATCCCCACATACCTTATGTGCCACGGCTCATATTTGTAGCCGGTGATCTCTTCCCACTCCTGCTGATAGCGTATGATGAAGCCAAAGCGGTAGGCATTGTCCTTCAGCCATTTCCCGGCCTTTGTTTTTCCAAAGGAACCGGTCAGGCCGCTGGGCGCGCCCTTTGCGCCCACATCCATGGCCAGGCCCAGTTGATGCTCACTGCAGCCGGGCGGCGCCACATATTCCTGCGCCTTCTTTTCACTGCCGGTGGATTTGATCTTTTTGCCATATATGGTCTGCTGCTTGGAAAAGCTGCGGTAGCCCGATACGGTGAGAAAAGTGATCTTCGCTTCTTTTTTGCCCGCAGCAAACAGTTCCTCCAACGCATTGGCGGCATCCGGCCGCATGCGCCGGGTGGTGCCCTGCACCTGCGCATCCACCGTCTCGGGCACATACGCCTCAGTTATTTCCTGCTGCCGGTTTACCAAAAAAACCTGCCCCTCCACATCCATCTGGGGCATCCCCTTATCCATGGAGCCTTCCATCAAGGATGCGGCGAGGGCGATTGTGGCGACGAGCTGCCGGATGAGCAAACCATCCACCTCTTTAACAAAAGTCTTCTTTATATTCGACGTATCAAACAGGAAAATCCTTCCCTATTTTGTGACAAAAATTTGATTTCCGTATTTGGAGATAAGGCGGTTCCTTGCGCTTTCCGAAAGCAGGGCCATGATCTTTGTGCCTTCCTCCAGATGCTCTTCGCTGATCACCTGCCCCAGGGAGCGCACGTCGCCGATGGCGCCGTACTGAGAAAAGGGCACCAGCAGCACCGCCTGCTGTCGCCTTGCGTTAAGCAGGGTGGCGATGCGCGACAAAAGCTCGTCAAGGCCTGTGCCTTCCGCGGCGGATACGTGCACGGAACCGGGCAGGAAAGGTACGTTTTGCGCCGCGTCACATTTGTTCAGAACGTCGATGCGGGGCTGGCGGGAAGCGCCCAGTTGATCCAAAACTTCCAATACCACCTGGTGCTGCTTCAAGCAATCCGGGGAGGCCGCGTCGGAGACAATGAGCAGTATATCCGCCAGGGCCGCTTCTTCCAGTGTGGAATGAAAGGCCTCCACCAGATCATGGGGCAGCTTGCGGATGAAGCCCACCGTGTCCACCAGCAAAAACTCGCTGCCGCTTTGAAGCTTCACATTCCTGGAAACGGCGTCCAGCGTGGCGAAAAGCTGATCCTTCACATAGACGTCGGAGCCGCTCAACCTGTTCAGCAGCGTGGATTTGCCCGCGTTGGTATAGCCCACCAGCGCCACGACGGGCACCTGGGTCCGCTCCCTTACCCGCCGGCGGATCCCCCGCTGCTTCTCCATTTCGTTTAGCTCCCGCTTCACATCGGTGATCCTCTCCCTGATGCGGCGGCGGCTGATTTCCAGCTTGCTTTCGCCGGGGCCGCGGGTACCGATGCCGCCGGCCAGCCGGGAGAGCACCAGGCCCTGGCCGATAAGCCTTGTGGCACGGTAGCTTAATTGCGCCAGCTCCACCTGCAGCTTGCCTTCCCTGGATGAAGCGCGCTGGGCGAAGATGTCCAGGATCAGCATGGTGCGGTCGATGACCTTGACATGCAAAAGCTCCTCCAGGTTGCGCACCTGGATGCCGGTCAATTCTTCATCGAAGATGGCCGTATCGATATGCTGCGCCTGGCAATCCAGCGAGAGCTCCTCCGCTTTTCCCCGGCCGATGAAGGTGGCCCCGTCAGGCCTGGCGCGCTTTTGAAGCGCGGTGCCTATAACCTGCGCCCCCGCCGTCTCCGCCAGCCGCCTCAATTCCTCCAGGGATTCTTCGCTTTCCGTGCCGATGAGGATGGCCCGCTCCGGCCCGCCGGGGGATTGCCGGTCCTGCCCCTGATTGACCAGCTCATCGGAAACGGCGATCTCCTCCATCCAGGCTTCCTGGGGAACCTTGCTTACAGGCATGGGCCCAAACAGCCGCAAAGCGGGCTGATCGCCTTCCATTTCGCCCAGGAAGCCAGCGCCGATCTCCGGCGTGCGGCCTGGGGCCAGGCCAATGGCGGCCATGGCGTCAAAGCGCATGGTGCGAAGGGCGCTGATATCCACATCCGACAGCTCCCCGCTGCCGCCGGGATGGGTATGGATGCAGCGGACCATGGAAAGCCGCCTCACATTGCGGCGCAGGCGGAACTCCGAAAGGGATACGTTGTCCAGGCCGCCTATGATCACGTCCACCACCTCGCCGTCCCTGGTGATGTACACGGCGATTTCCCGGTTGATATGCAGCGACATTTCCTTCAATATATCTACCATTTCGGAAGGGACGAAGGTATCCCGGCCGACTTCCCAGCTATACAGCTTCTCCAGCTCCGCCAGCAGGGTTTTGCGGAGGCCTTCGGTATTGCCATGGATTTCGGGCATAACTCCTCCTTCACGCTTCGAAAAATAACGCGTCCTTTTCTTGAAGGGTGCCGGCTTTGCCGGTATCCGCAAACGAGGGGGCATAGCCCCCTCGTTTGCTCCCCTATGAAAGTTTTAGCACGTATTTCCTATATATGCAAGTAAAAAGATGAAAAATCTCCCGATCCGGCTTTTTACTTTGCCGCCTGCTTTTTTTGGTAATCCTCGATGGCTGCGTGTATCGCTTCCTCCGCCAGCAGCGAACAGTGCACCTTGACGGGGGGAAGCCCGTCCAGCGCCTCCATCACGGCCTTGTTGGTAAGCTGCAGGGCTTCCTCAATGGTTTTGCCCTTCACCATCTCGGTGGCCATGCTGCTGGTGGCGATGGCCGCGCCGCAGCCGAAGGTTTTAAACTTCACATCGGTGATGACGCCGTCCTCCACCTGAATATCCATCTTCATGATATCGCCGCATTTGGCATTGCCCACCGTTCCGGTGCCGCTGGGGCTTTCCAATTCCCCCACGTTTCTGGGATGTTCAAAATGTTCCCAAACCTTTTCACTATATTGCATACAGGCTTCTCTCCTTATTTCACAGCGGCCGCAAACAGCGGCGACATGGCCCGCAGGTCTTCCACGATGCCGGGGAGGGCTTTGAGCACCTCGTCCACATCTTCCTTTGTATTGTCCTGGCTCAGCGACAGCCGCAGGCTGCCGTGGGCGATCTCATGGGGCAGCCCGATGGCCAGCAGCACATGGGATGGGTCCAGGGAGCCGCTGGTGCAGGCGGAGCCGCTGGAAGCGGCGATGCCGCTAAGATCCAGGCGCAGAAGAAGCGCTTCGCCCTCCACATACCGCACGGAAACGTTCACGTTTCCCGGCAGCCGGTTTGTTTTGGGGCCATTCAACCGGACATCGGGGATAGCGCTCAGTATGCCGTCCATGAGCCTGTCCCGCAAAAAAGAAAGCTTTTGGGATTTCTCCTGAAGGTTTTCCACCGCCAGGGAAATGGCCTTGCCCAGCCCCACGATGCCGGCCAGGTTTTCCGTTCCGGCCCTTTGCCCCCGCTCCTGGGCGCCGCCCTGCAAAAGCGTGTCCAGCCTCATGCCCTTGCGCACATACAGCGCCCCCGCGCCCTTGGGCCCGTGGAACTTGTGGCCGGACAGGGACAGCATATCCACCTGCCA
>JAEWWY010000307.1 GCA_023458835.1 Bacillota bacterium | reverse complement strand
ATGCAAGGGATATGGAGGAAGGGGTTGTGTTTTCTTAAAGCCTGCTGCCCTGAAAGGAAATTGGAATGTGCCGGGTCACGGGCGGGCGAACACAGTTCGCCCCTACGTTTGATTGGGGTTTGTTGGCTTCATTTCCGGAGTGCATGGAGGCCGGAAGAAAGGCCAATACACGCTTTGCGCCGCAGGGGCAAACTGTGTTCGCCCGCCTAGGTGTGGCAAGAAGAATATTTCGAAGCGAAAAACTTCACGCTGCACCCGCTTCCACCCTGTACCTCTATGAGCAGATAAATGGGGCTGCTTCGACGCGTTTCCCTCGCCTTGAGGCACCCTCTTTCCGCACCCTACTTGATGGAACCCTCCACCATGCCCTTGATGATATACTTTTGCGCGAAGAGAAACAGGATGATGATGGGCAGCATGGCCAGCATGGCGCTTGTCAGGATCAGATCCCACTGCTTGAGGTAGGAGCCGACAAAGGACGTGACCGCCAGCGGGATGGTCTGCACCGCGCCGTTGGAGCCCAGCACCAGAAGCGGCAGCAGATAGTCGTTCCAGATCCAGATGCCGTTCAGGATCAGCACAGATACGGCCACCGGCTGCAACAGCGGCATCACGATCCGGAAAAATACGCCCGCCTGGCCGCAGCCGTCGATGGTTGCGGCCTCTTCCAATTCCATGGGCACGCCCTTGATGAAGCCATGCAGGATAAAGATCGACATGGAGCAGCCGAAGCCAAGGTAGGCAAACACGATACCCTGGTATGTGCCAAGAAGCGGCAGGCCGCTGGCGGTTCCGACGATGCGCAGCCATCTGACCAGCGGGAACATGACCACCTGGAACGGGATTACCATGGCCGCGACGAACGCCATGAAGATCAGCGTGGACCACCTTGTCTTGTTGCGCACCAGCACCCAGGCGCACATGGATGAAAACAGCAGGATGACCGCCAGGGAGGCCGCCGTGATGATGACCGAATCGATGAAGGCACCGAAATAATCGGTGGTTGGATTATTGAAGATGGTGACAATGTTGGTAAGCATCTGCGCCCAGCTCTCCGGCCAGGACACGGCGCTGAAGATGATCTCTTTGGCGGTCTTTGCGGCGTTCATGATGACCATCCAGAAGGGCATCATGAACAGCAGGAAAAGCAGGATGCCGGCTGCTTCCGCAGCGATTCTTTTGGCCTTGCGCGAGGAGCCGCCCTTGCCGCCTGCTACATCCAGCCGCATGGGGCTAATCTTGGTGGTCATCACATTTCCACCTCCTTGCGCTTGTTAAAGTACACCTGCACCAGCGAGAACACGACCAGCACCACAAAGAACACAACGGCCTTGGCCTGCGCCTCGGCCATCTTGTTGGAACCGTTGGCGGTGATATAGATATCCATTGCCAGCATCTGGCTGGCCTTCACCACACTGCCCGCGAAGCGCGCGCTGGGGCCGCCGTTGGTCAGGGTGAAGTTCATATCGAACTGCTTGAAGGATGTAGTCAGCGTCAGGAACAGGGAAACCGTAAAGGCATTGGCCATCATGGGGATCAGGATGCGCCGCAGCCGCATGAAGTAGCTGGCGCCGTCCACCGACGCGGCCTCCATGATGCTGGCGGGGACCGATTGGATGGATGCTACATAGATGATCATGATGTAGCCCGCGTATTGCCATGTGTTTACGAAGCTCATCGCCCAGATCACGGTATCGGTGCGCGCGATCAGTGATTTGGCCAGGAAAGGCACCGCTTGCGCCGCCAGCGTGAAAACGTTGTTGAACAGGAATTGCCAGATGTAGCCCAGCACGATGCCCCCTATCAGGTTAGGCACAAAAAAGCCTGCCCGGTAGAGGTTGCGGAACCTTGACTCACCCGTGACAAGCAGTGACAGAAAAAAGCTGACCACATTGGCAAGAACCACGTTGATCGCCGTATATTCCACCGTGATCAAAAACGAATAAAGAAACTGGGGCTGCTGGAACATGCCCCGGAAATTTTCAAGACCTACGAATGTGATCGTCTCACGCACGCCGTTCCAATCGGTCATGGAGTAATAGATGCCCAAAAAGAACGGGCAGATGATGACCATGATAAATGCGAACAGGCAGGGAAACATGAAGGCAATGTCAACCCATAGTTTACGCTTCAAGCGGTTGCTCCCCCTTTACGGCGCGAAAAAGGTTCGGGCAGGGTCACGGCATTGTATGGAAAAAAGGGGGGAACCGCTTGCGGTTCCCCCCGCGTTTTGACGCTTACAGGGTGGGGACTTTTGCGATGGCATCGGTCAGGTCCTTGATCAGCATGTTGACATCGGAGGTATCCTGGGCGAACAGGTCGAACACCGGGCCCAGCACGTTTTGGCCCGTGCCATCGGGCAGGGAACCGAAACGCCAGTTGTAGTTGCCGCCAATGGCGCTGGCTTCCACCAGTGCCGCTGAGAACTGACCGGTAGGCTTGAGGGTAACGGACTTGAACGCCGGTACCATGCCGGCCTGGTTGACCATGTATTCGGCGCCTTCGGGCGTGGTGGCCATGTAGTCAAGGAAAGCCTTGGCAGCCTTTTGCTCGGCCTCGGGGGCGCCGCCGTTCAGGCAATACCAACTGGGAGCGGCCATGAACAGGCCCTTGGTTTCCTGCTTGTCGGTGAAGCAGTGGGAAATGTAGCCCATCTTGAAGGTGACGCCCAACTGCTTCATGTTCGGATCCACCCAGTTGCCCTGGTGGAGGAACGCGGTCTTCTGCTGCGCAAAGGAGGAAACCTGCGCATCATAGTTGCCATTGGTCAGGATGTTTTGATCCGCATTGTCGAACAGCAATTTCACATAGTTGCAATATTCGGTCAGGCGGTCCACATCGACCTCGCCCTTGAGAAGCTTATCCAGCACGGAGGTATCGTCATACGCCAGGCCGCCGGCCAGGTAGGCATTGAAGTTATGATTGCCTGTGACCCACCACATGCCGCCGGCGATGGAGGTGGCCATGGAAACAACCGCATCCAGGCCAAGCTCGGCCTTCATGGAATCAAGCTTTTCAAACGCCGCCTTGACTGCCGAGAAGGTGGTCAGCGTTGCGGGATCGATGCCGGCCTTTGCCAGGATATCGGCATTGTAGCCCAGGCCGAAGCCTTCGACCGCCACCGGGAAGCCGACGGCCTTGCCGTCATCGCCCATGTAGGCGAAGTCGGTGTTCTTGACCCATTCACAGTCGGACATGTCGGCCATGTTGTCCTTCCACACATCATAGCCGCCCTTGCCTTCGATGTTGAAGAGCGTAGGCATCTGGCCCGCCTGCAGCTTGGCCTTCAGCGCGGCGCCATAGTCCGCGCCGCCGCCAAAGGTTTCCACCTTGACCGTGACGCCCGGGGTAGCATCGGAATACGCCTTGGCAAACGCCTGCAGCGCGGAATCAATTTCAACCTTCAACTGGAACAGGGTAACGGTGACTTCCGATTCCGCGGTCGCGGCAGGGAACAAGCCCAGCGCGAGCATCAAAACCAGGGCCAGAGCAAGGGTTTTCTTCATGTACTTGCCTCCTTACAATTTATGGTTCCATGTATGCTAAGTGTACCCGCTATCCTGTGATTTGTCAATATTATTATTCTTTAAAATTTGATAAAATCCAATAATGGCAAACGATTGCATTGAGATCTGGCGAGAATGGCAAAAAATACGCCCAAAACGCAAAAGCCCTGTCCTTACGGACGCGGTCCGGCCGGATTCAGCCAGCCATTTCACCCAAGCGGCGATATTCTAATCAGCTTTGAGAACAACGCCGCGCAGCTTATCGCGGCATTTGCCATTGCTTTTTCTTGCCATAAAAGAATCGGCAAGCAATGACCTGGTTTTTTTTGCCGCTGATTGGATAAGATAACGCAATGCGTGGATTCATTTTGTATGTTGCGTTGAACGGATGAGGGGATGGCCGATTGAAGCTTGTCAGAACCGTGGATGCCGTGGGCCATGTGATCTGCCACGATATTACCGTGATCGTGAAGGATGAGAAGAAGGGCGCCGCGTTCAAAAAGGGCCATGTGGTGCGTGAGCAGGATATTCCGGAGCTTATGAAGCTTGGGAAAGAGCACTTGTACATATGGGAAAAGCAGGAGGGCATGCTGCACGAAAACGAGGCGGCCGCCATTTTGTTTTCCCTTTGCCGGGGGGAAAATATCATAGGCTCGGAGGTCAGGGAGGGCAAGATCGAATGCATCGCCGCCGCGGACGGCCTCCTTTGGGTTGACAGGGAAAAGCTTCTGGCCGTGAACAGCATGGATGATGTCATGATCGCCACCCGCCACGGCGGGTTCCCGGTCAAAAAGGGCGACAGGCTTGCCGGCACCCGGGTGATCCCCCTTTTGATTTCCAAAGAAAAGATGGATGCGGCAAAGGCGGCGGCCGGGGATCAGCCTCTGATGCGGGTGATACCGTACAAGCCTATGAAGGCAGGCATCGTCACCACGGGCAGCGAGGTGTTTTACGGCCGCATCCAGGATACGTTTACGCCGGTCATCCGCTTAAAGCTTTCGGAACTGGGCATCGAAGTCATCGGCCATGAAACCGTTCCGGACGAGAAGCGGGATATTGCCAGGGCGATTTTCAAAATGCTTGATATGGGCGCCCAAATGGTGCTTTGCACCGGCGGCATGAGCGTGGACCCCGATGACAGGACGCCTGCCGCCATACGGGATACGGGCGCGGACATCATCACCTACGGCGCGCCTGTATTGCCGGGGGCTATGCTGCTGCTTTCTTATTACAATGGGGAAATTCCCATTCTGGGCTTGCCGGGCTGCGTGATGTATGCCAAGCGCACGGTTTTCGATTTGGTGCTGCCCAGGATCGCGGCCGGGCTGAAGGTCTCAAAGCGGGAGATTGCGGAGCTTGGACACGGGGGCTTTTGCCTGGGCTGCACGGAATGCGCCTATCCCAACTGCGGTTTTGGAAAGTGAGGCATGGACATGGAGTGCCTGGAAAAAAGGCTTGCGCATTTTGACGCTTCCGGGGCCGCCATCATGGCGGACGTATCGGACAAGCGGGAAACGAAGCGCGCCGCCGTAGCCAGGGGGCGCATCCGCATGGCGAAAAATACCATGGAGGCCATCCGGTCAGGAACCGTTCAAAAGGGCGATGTGCTGGGGGTGGCCCGGGTGGCCGGGATCATGGCGGTGAAGCGCACGCCGGACCTGATCCCCCTGTGCCATCCGCTTTTGATCACAAAGTGCTCCCTGGATTTTCATCTGGACAGGGAAGCGTGCCAGGTGGAGG
>JAEWWY010000306.1 GCA_023458835.1 Bacillota bacterium | reverse complement strand
CTGGGATAACTGGGACATAGACGCCGACCTGGAGGACAAATTCCGCGATACAAGCCGCCTTGTAAGCCGGGAGGTCATTGCCCTGGGGCCTGTGGAAGCGCGCATCCGCAGCGTGTACAGGATCACGGATTTGACTACCGTCACCCAGGACATGGTGTTTTCCGCCGCAACGCCCCTTATCACCTTTGATACGGTCATGGACTGGCAGGACAGCCACCGGTTCCTGAAAGCCGCTTTCGATACGGCCCTTCTTTGTGACGGCGTGCGAAATGAAATCCAGTTCGGGTTCATCCGCCGCAGCAACCACCGCGGAAGCGCTACGGAAAAGGCCCGCTTTGAAACCTGCAACCACAAGTACTCCGACCTGTCGGAAGCCGGGTATGGCCTGGCACTCCTCAACGATTGCAAGTACGGCCTCTCCGTGCGGGAGGGTTCCATGCGCCTGTCGCTGCACAAGGGCGGCGAGCGCCCGGACCGCTTTGGCGACAAGGGCCTCCATGTATGCCGGTATGCCATATTGCCCCACGAGGGCGATTTTTCCGCCCAAACAGTGGTGCGCCCCGCCTACTGCTTCAACTATCTGCCCCTTGTTGCAGACGGCGCCGATGGGCTGCCCGCGCTTTTGAGCGTGGATGCACCCAACGTGATCATTGAGACAGTAAAGCCCTGCGAGGATGCCGGTCATGCCTACATCCTGCGGCTGTACGAGTCTACCGGCGCGTATACACATGCCGCCATTGCCTTTGGGCACGATATAAAGGGCCTTGCATTGACCAACATGCTGGAGGAGGAGCAGGAGGCTTTGGAACCCGGGAAAAACGTTTCCCTCACCTTCCGTCCTTTTGAAATCAAGACGCTGAGGGTTGCTTATTAGGCACGGTCCTTCCGCATGACAGACGGCTGTTGCTTTGAAAAAGCAGTGCTGAAGCAGGCCGGCACAGACGGGCGATTGCTAATCGCCTGTCTGTGTCGGTCCCTTTCAGCGTCATCTATTTATGCAATCATTGCTTCCAACACCGAATGACCGGTGCATTTAAAGGTTTTTGAAGGCGGCTCTTTACCGTGATGAAAAATCCGCAAGAAAACCGATCATCTTCAGCAGCACAGCGACGGGCATACAGCTTCCATGGCCCATGCCCGGCACCTGCACATACTCCACCGCAAGGCCCCGCGCCTTCATGGCGGCCACCATCTTATCCGAATGAGCGGCTTTGCTGACGGCCTGGTCACTGTCCCCGTGAATGAACAGGTAAGGGATGTCCGGCATATGGGGCACCTGCTTTAAGGGAGAATGCTCGTCAAAAAGCGTCTGCATATCCTCTTCATACCCGCGGAGGGAATGATGAATGCTCCGCGGCAAATCGGGCCGCTCGCCAAAATGGTACTGGAAGTCGCATACCGGGAAAAGCGCCAGGCAGGCGGATACGGGCTTTTTTGCATAGCGGGTATACAATAGCGCCGACAGACCGCCCATGCTCCCGCCGGTGGATACCAGCGGCAAATTGCCGTCCAGCCCGAAATGATCGTACACAAAGGCTACCAGTTCATCCACAAAAGCCCTGGCCTCCCTGTTCATCCAGGTCCAGGGGCCGTAGTAAGGGAATACCACCAGCCAGCCGGCCCGTGCCCACTCCAGTTCCATCGTTTCAGGGAATCTTTTCTCATTCATATGCCCCAGACCATGGAAATTCAGCGCCACACCCCGTATTTTCCCCTGCACATAGCTATCACCGACCCAGGCCACCTGCCGCATCATAACTGCATCCATATGTATCTTCTCCGTTTCAGCAATTCCATCCCCGGGGCAGGGAATCCCTCGTGTTTTGCAGCATCTCCCTGAACATGCGCTCTCCGTCCTGCGGGCTGATGGCAGACAGTTGCGGGTCACCCAGGAACGTAGCCAGGCCCAGGGAATAATCGCAGGTCATGGCGGCCTTCACCGTGTTCTCCTGCCCGATCACCTGGCGGGTGACAAGCGCATCAACGCCGCTGGGCAGCGGGCCCGCAAAGACGGGGGCGATTTCGTTCAACCGGAACAGTGCGTTGGTCTCCACCACCGCGTCCCTGGGCAGGTTTTCAATTTGGCCCCGGTTGGGGATGTTGACGTTGGACACCATGTCTCCAAGCCCCAGCAGTGCCTTGATCAGAAGATGCCCCTCCTCGCCGGAACCGTCCAGCACAATGGGTTCCTCTTTCTTCAGCAGCGCCTCCCGCTTCGCAAGGCGCCTTTGAAGGTCCTCCTCCCGCCAGTCGACGGTGGTCAGGCTAAAGCCCCAGGAACGCGCCGTTTCAGGGTCCTTCAAATACCAGGGCGGCAAAAACTCCGCCAGATGCCTGTCCCCTGCCGCCGCGATCAGGCCGTAGCGGCGGAACAGATCAAACTTGACCCGGTGGGAGCACTCAAAAAAATTGTTCATCCAGTTCTCGTCTTTTCCCTTTGTAAAACCGGTTTCAAAATACTTGTCCACAAACCGGCGGTACAGCGGAAACAGGTCCTGGCCCTCAAAGCTTGCGCTGTACAGCCAGGTGAAATGATTGATGCCCGTCACGCCGGTCTTGATCCGGGTGCGGTCGACGCCCGCGATCCCCTCCATATCCTCCAGCATGGCCGCCAGCAGCTTTTGGGTGCCAAATACCTCATGGCAGCAGCCAAACGCCTTGATCTTGGGGAAAACCGCATACAGCGTGCGCATGCAAACGGTCATGGGATTCGTATAGTTGATCACCCAGGCATCCGGCGCGTGATCCCTGATCGCCCCGGCAATCTCCGCAAACATGGGCACGGTGCGCATGGCGCGTATGAACCCGCCGGGTCCCGCTGTATCGCCCACAGGCTGCCATATGCCGTAGCGCTCCGGCCAATGCACATCCGAGCGCATTTCCCTGAATGTGCCGGGCAGGATGGAGATCACTACAAAATCCGCGCCGGAAAGAGCCTCCTTCAGCGTTCCGCTCACCTCATAGCGCCAGTGCGCCTTGGCATCCGGATGTGCCGAAATCATCTCTCCGATGTTCCGGTTTTTTTCCACCGCGTCGCGGTCAATGTCATATAGCCGCACCAAGCCCTCCATTTGGGCATCCATGGCCAGGTCCTTCATAAATCCCCATGCCCAGCCCCGGGAGCCGCCGCCGATATAAGCGACCTTCAAGCCCTTCACCCGTCCGCCTGCGTATCCCATAAAGCCCTCCATCTTACTTTGATGCGTTTGCAGATGTGTCTTCCTTTTGCCCGATCATTTGCCGGTACTGTGCCGGCGTCATGGCCATATGCTGCCTGAACCTGCGGATAAAGCCGGAAGCATCGTAATAGCCCACAGCAAGGCCCACGTCCTTGACAGGCATCTTTGTGCCGCCAAGCAGTTCCTTGGCTTTTTCCATGCGCAATAGGAGCAGATATTCCGAGGGTGTCATGCCGCAAAGCTCCTTGAAATCCAGCGACAAACGGACGGCGCTGATGCCATAGGCATCGGCGATGGCGCTCATGCTCAGCAGCGGGTCCGCGTAATGCTTCAGCATATAGCCTATGATATCCCGGATCACCGGATGGCTTTTGGCGCTCTCCGGCTCGCCGTGGGATAAGATATCGCCGCACAGCTTGCGCAGCAGGTCGTCCAGGTCGGCAATGGAGCGGCAGCCGGACAGCGTGAATATATCGTAATACTGCATGGCATCCATGTTTCCCCCGAGCCTGTCAAAATGCTCGCTGAGCATGGCGTCGATCACGTTATTGTAGATCATCCTGAAGGCGAACAGCGACAGTTCCGTGCTGCCCAGGTAATGGAACAATTCATCCATGCGGTCATTCAATGCCCTTGCGTCTCCCGCCCGAAGCGCTTTGCGGAAGCCGTCAAGGTAGCTGCGGGTGAACGGTACAATATCCTTGGCCGCGGCGCATACGTTGGAAAAGCGCAGCACATGGGCATTGCCCATTACAAACCGGTTGTCATAGGCGGTGCTGGCCTCCAGATAGGCATTCCCCGCATGGGCAAAATCCCGGTGCACGCTGCTGATAGCCACAGCCACGCCCGCTTCCGATGCCGTCAGATCATTTTGTATCCGCCAAGCCCAGTCATCCGGCGCATCGGCGCTGTCAGCAAAGAGCACAAACAGGAATTGCTCCAACGCAAGCAGCTCCACATAATACCCTGTCACATCGCCGTTTAGCTGTGCGGCAACCTTTTCCATGTTCGGCTGGCTTCCGTCCCTAAGGGGCGCGCCGATCAGCGAAACGGCGAAGCAAGCCTTGTTGATGTTCATGCCCAGTTGCTCAGCGGCCTTTATGGCATCCTCCCTCGCGGGATAGCGGCCCTTGACGAAATCCTTGATAAAATTGGCTTTGCGCGCCGGCAGGCTTTGGTCCAGTTGCGTATTCAGGTCCACATTCCTGTCCACCAATTCCCCGATGCCGCTTTGGATGGCCTCAAAATCATCCTTCCCGGGCGCCGTGGAGGAAAACAGGTAGCGCAATTCCTTGATGGGCTTTGCATGCCGCCTGGAAAAATAGATGGTCAGCGCCATGCAGGGGATGCTCAGCGCGAAAAGAAACAAGCCCAGGCCAAGCTGCGCCTTGCCCATGTCCTTCCATACGGCTTCCATGGGAATCAGGGCAGCATACTGCATATTGAACTTAATCCCGCGCTGGGCGATCAGCAGATACTGCCGGCCGTCATAGGATATATCCTTCGACAGTACATCCCGGTTCTCCTTCGCCTCCGAAAGGACCACGTCATCCGGCACATCAAGACCGCGACCAGCCGCCAGCGTGGCATCGCCATAAAAAATGTAGGTATTGCGCGGCTCGTATATTTCGTCCGCGAACATCTGGTGATAGGTGCTTTCCTTGATCAAAAACAGGATGTTCCCGGAGTTGTACCGATCCGCCATGCTCAGCGGGGCAATGACCGCAACCATACGGTTGCTGACGCCATCTGTCAGAATGCTGCTCACGTTCTGGGCGGGCAGGATCGTCATGCCGTTATCCTGCCTGCGCAGCGCCGCCCGCAGCGAAGGCGGCGGCGTGTGTTCAAAGAGCATCAATTTATTCAGAAACATCTCCAGCCCCACGGAGGTGGCGGAGGAATACAAATACTCATCCTCATTGAAAATCAGATAGAGCTGATCAAAAAAGTCGATCGTCGTGGTATAGGGCAGCAATTGCAGCTTGAGGTGATAAGCCCGCATAGGCTCCTTGGACAGTTTGAAGGACCGGATATAGGGCGAAAGGCCAATCTGCCTGCCGACGCTCAAAAGCGTAGTCAGATTGGCCTCATGCTGGTACCTGATCCTGCCCAGCTTGTTGATATTGCTCTCCACCGTGTTCGCGCGGATGGTCTTTGCGTAGGTATCGCTCATATAAATGCCTACGCCAACAAAGAGCACCGCCATGATCGCCGCGTAGGAAATCATATAACGGAGCAGGATGGAATGGATAATACCCTTCCTTTTCATTAAGCACGCTCCCCGCCGCGGACGCGCGAACCATGCCGCAGCGCAGGAAGCGCCGCGGCATGGCCCTAACGGTTATACTATTATATTAGCATGGGGCATCAGTTCTTGGCAAGGTATTCGTCATAGGCTTTCTGGTACAGCTCCACATAGCGGTCCGCACCCACAGCCTTGGCCGTGTCCAGGAAGGTTTGCCAGTTTTCATCCGTCACGCCGCCGGTGATGAAGTTGGCAATGGACTCCTTCATGAACTTCTCGATTTCGTTGAACAGGCGGGTGGCCTCCAACTGGCTCTCGCTGTCCATCTTGGCCAGCCTGTACAGGTAGTAGAAGGAGTTCTTTTCCAGTACGCCGGCTTCCTCATACTCCTTGCTGTAGTTGTAGCGCTCCACCCGGTGCGGCGGCATTTCATAGATGTCAAAGTAGTAGTCGCCGGGGGCAAAGAACTGGCCGTGGTATACCGGCACGTACTGGTACAGGCCGTTGTTCTCGGGGATGGAAACGATCTCGTACTTGCCGTTGTCGTTGATCTTGATGGTGGGCTCAATCGGTCCGCCTTCCTTGACGGGGCCGTTGACGCTGACCATCATGGTCTCGGTTTCAAACTGGGCATCCAGCCAGCGGAGCGTTTCCGGAATATGCTTGTTGGCGACGGTGAGCGCCGCGCCCATGGAGGGAACCTCCAGAATGCGGGGCACCTGCACGCCATATTCGCTGGCGGGTGGGATCAGGGAGGTAAACTGCGCGGCGATTTCAGGCGCCAGCGCGGTGTTGATCAGGCGCAGGTATGTGGTGTAACCCACCTGGCCCGCGTTCATCTTGGTGCCCCATACGTTGGAATCCTGGGTGATGGATTCGGGATCCAGGAGGCCTTCGTTGTAGCACAGGTTCAGCCATTCGCAGGCGGCGCGGAAGCCGGCCATATAGCCGGGGAATACCACCTTGTTGTTTTCATCGATGCAGGCATAGACAAAGCGGTTCAGCGGCACGCCGAAATTGGCAAAGTGGGTGTACACGCCCTGGGTTTGGTGGATCAGGTCGGCGGCGGACATGGGAATCTCGTCCTTCTGGCCGTTTCCGTTGGGGTCTCCATCACGGAAGGCGCGCAGCACGTTGGTCAGCTCATCGATGGTGGTGGGCATTTCCAGGTTGAGCTTCTCCAGCCAGGCCTTGTTGATAAAGTGGTTGCCGTCATGGTTGACGTTCTGTGCCGTCAGGTTGCCGATCCAGTACGTCTTGCCGTCAGATGCCGGGATGGAGGCATTGGCGTCGTTCATCTGCAAGCGGCTGTAGTAGTTGGGCATGTACTCTTCCAGGTAATCATCCAGCGGCACCAGAATGCCCTGGGTCACGCCGTATTCCTCGATGCTGTCAATTTCACCACGGATGATGATATCAGGATACTCACCTGAAGCGAACATCAGGTTCAGCTTGGCCTTCCAGTCGGCATCTTTGACAACTTCCCATTCGATGTGGATGTTGGTTTTGGCTTCCAGCTCTTTGAAGAACCAGAGGTTGTCAAAATCCACCTGCTGGTTTTCCAGGCAATACTGGAACACTTTCAGGGTAAGGGGTTCCTGCACAATGGGATACGTAGCCTCGGCGGCGGCGCCGACGGTTGCCAGCAGCATGATGGCAGCCAGCAGGGTGCAGAGCAGCTTCTTCATGTTTTCCATGTCCTCCCTTTTGTTTTTTGCTATGTACACCATCCATGGATGGTGAGAGCCAATTATGGGAAAAGCAGGGCTTCGTGCTCGAGCACATTTGGATATATAGGAATTCCTTGCGGCACAGCCGGTTCTTTTATCCCTTGAGTGAACCGATCATGATTCCCTTCACGAAATATTTCTGCATGAAGATATACAGCACGACCGCCGGAGCGGTGGAAATGACGATGCAGCAGTACTTGGCTACCTGCGCCTTGCGGATGGCTTCGGTCATGCCCTTGATATCGTCGGCATAGGCGCTGAAAAAGGAGTCGCTGGACGTGCTTGTCTGCAGCGTAGCCAGTATTTCCCGCAGGATTGTCTGCAGAGGCAGCTTAGCCCTGTCCCTGATATACACCAGCGCGGTGAAGTAATCGTTCCAGCGGGCAACGCCGTAGTACACGGTCAGCACGGCGATGATGGTGCCCGACAGCGGCAGAACCACGCGGATAAAATAGCTGAAATGGTTGGCCCCATCGATCACGGCCGCCTCATACAGCTCGTTGGGCACGGTGGTCTTCAGGTAAGTCCTGGCCACCATCAGGTTCCATACGGACACGCAGTTGATGGCGATCATCAAAAACCGGGTATCCCGAAGGCCCAGGTCACGCATCATCAAAAAGGTGGGGATCAGGCCGCCGGTAAAGAACATGGTGAATACGAACATGAAGTTGAAAAACTTTTTGCCCATGAACTTGCGGGTCAGCGCATAGGCCGCCATCATGGTGACGGTTACACTCAGCGCGGAGCCCGCCACCGTATAGTAAATGGCGTTGAGGTAGGAATTCCACAGCTCCTTCTGCTGGAATACCGCCTCAAAACCCATCAGGGAAAAATCCACAGGCAAAAGCAATACCCTGCCTGCCACCACCGCGTCGGGATTTGAAACAGACGCGATAATGATCAGCCAAAGCGGATACAGGACCAGAACCAGCAGCACGGACCAGACCGCCGTGTTGACCGCGTCAAAAATACGGTCACCCCGGGTCTTTTGGATCCTGGTCGTTCGCTTGACAGCATGTATATCCACGGCCCTGCTCCTTTCAAAATAGGCTTGTTTCGCTCAGGCGCTTGGAAACCCAGTTGACGGAAAGAATCATCAAAAAGTTGATGATATTGATGAACAGGCCGATGGCGGATGTATAGGAGAACTGGGCTTTGGTCAGCCCCATTTCATACACGTACACGCCGATGATGTCCGACGTGGCCATGTTGCCCGGCGTCTGCATCAAAAGGGCCTTGTCGGTATTGCTGCCCAGCAGGCTGCCGCAGTTTAAGATCAGCATCATCACCGCGATGGGCATCAGATACGGTATGTCGATATGCAGTATCTTCTGCCGCTTGGTAGCCCCGTCGATGGTAGCGGCCTCGTATATCTCCTGATCGATACTGGTCAGCGCGGCAATATACAGGATCGTATTCCAGCCGGCATGCTGCCAGATGTCCGAAGCGATGAACAGCGTGCGGAACCAGCCCGGCTCCACCATGAAATTGATGGCCTTGCCCCCCGCCGCTTCCACAAACTTGTTGACGATGCCGTTGGTGGGCGATAAAAACAGGTACAGGATGCCCGCCATGACCGCAGTGGAAATAAAGTGGGGCACATAAATGGCCGTTTGCGTAAACTTCTTCATGCGGGCCCGCTCAAACTGGTTGAGCAGTATGGCCAGGATGATGGGGATGGGAAAGCCCCAAAGCAGATTGTATAAATTCAGCAGGAAGGTATTGGACATCAGCCGGCCGAAATAATAAGCGCTGAAAAAGTCCTTGAAATTCTTCAGGCCTACCCATTTGCTCCCCACAATGCCGGAGGCGGGACCGGCGAATTTATAGTCGCGAAACGCGATCTGCACGCCGTACAGGGGAAGATAATTGTACACAAAGAAGTAGATGACCGCAGGCAGCAGCAAGGCATAGATCTGCCAGTCGTTGCGCATGCGAAGCCCGAGCCGCCTTAAAAACGAGGTGCGGTACAGTGCCCCCTGCGGCCGCTTTACCGTTATCACGCACGCCACACCCTTCCGTGAAGGTATCTTGTGAAGGCAGTATATCATAGTTCATATCGGAATAGAAATAGTGAAAAATTTTGCCTATATCGCATAATAAAGCTTTCTGCTATAAATGTACGCAGAGAGGGGTTGCTTGTATGGAACCAATTCAAACCAGCGTTGCATTCCAAATCGATGACCCGCTGATACAAAAGCTGTATGACGCGGCGGAAGCGAAGCTTCAGGACAACCTCAAAGATTTCGGCGGCCGGCAGGTTTTGGTCGAGGGCGGCGGATATCACAAGATCTGGCTGGAAACGCAGCCTATGGGCGGTGAAATGTATGCCAAGCGCAATATGGCCGCCGCCATCAACAACCAGCTTATGTTCATGGTTCACCAGCGGCCGGACGGACGCATGCCCGGCAGCATCATGATGGAAAACAGCAAGGTCATCCCCCAGTTCAACAAGTTCCAGGGCTTTTGCTTCCCCGCCCCCGCCCTGAACATGTATTACTGGATGGGGCAGGACAGGGAATACCTGAAGCTTTTGAAGGATGCGCTGATCCGGTTTGACGCATATCTCTGGCGCGTGCGGGATTCCAATCTGGATGGCTGCCTGGAATCCTGGTGCGTATACGACACAGGGGAGGACAATGCCAGGCGCTATGGCGACGCCCCCTGCTGGTGGGAGGAGGAGACGCCGCCCAAAGGGTATGCCGTCGTGCCCATGGCCTCCATGGACTTTATGAGCTTCTCCTATTCCGCCCGGGACACATTGGCGAAAATTTCGACGATCACAAATGACGGCCAAAACGCTTCCTGGCGCAGCGCGGCAGAGGAAGTCAAGAGCAAAATCCGCGCTTTTTTCTGGTGGGAGGAGCGCGGCGCGTGCTTTGACCGCGACAATATGGGCCGGCGCATGGATACGCTTGTACACAACAACCTGCGGTGCATGTATTGGGGCTCCTTTTCTTTGGATATGGCCCGCCGGTTCGTATCGGACCACCTGCTGAACCCTGATGAATTCTGGACGCCTATGCCCCTGCCTTCGGTAGCGGCAAATGACCCGCTGTTTGCAAACGTACCCGTCAACGATTGGAGCGGCCAGCCCCAGGGGCTGACTTACCAGCGGGCTATCCGGGCGCTTGACAACTACGGGTATCAAAAGCTGATCACGGTGCTCGCCCGTAAGCTGTTTCAAGGCATCGGTGAAGACTGCATCTTCACCCAGCAGTTTGATCCTTTCATCTTAAGGCGGTCCGGCGATCATGACGGCTACGGCCCCACCATGCTTTCGGTGCTGGAGTATATCTCCCGCCTGTACGGCATCCATCTGGAAGGCGAGGAAATATGGTGGGGCATATCAGGCGGCAGGGACAGCGTCTATACGCAGGTTTGGGGCGATAAAACGTATACGCTCAAGTGTAGCGGCCGCAGCGCCACCGCTTTGGTCAACGGCAAAGCCGTTTTCACCTGGGAATCCGGCTGCAGGGTGATCACCGATTATCAGGGGAACATCCTTCGTACAATCGCAATGTAATGAGCGGGGGAAGAAATATGCTTTTGCGCAGTGATATCCAAATACGCGATCCCTTCATTTTTGTGGAAAACGGAAGGTACTACCTGTACGGCACAACTGATTTAAACTGCTGGCGCGGCAAGGCGGCCGGCTTTGAGGCTTACGCAAGTGACGATCTGACGCATTTTCAGCCCATGGGCCGCGTGTTCGCCCCGTCGGATGATTTCTGGGGCACGGAAAATTTCTGGGCGCCGGAGCTTCATAAATATCAAAACGCTTATTACCTGTTCGCCTCCTTCAAGGCGCCAGGGCGGCGCCGGGCCACCAGCATCCTGAAAGCGGATAACCCGCTTGGCCCCTTTATGCCCTGGGGGGAGGAAAAGGCCACACCCGCGGATTGGGAATGCCTGGACGGCACACTGTACGTGGATAAGGATGGATTGCCCTGGATCGTCTTCTGCCACGAATGGGTGCAGGGGGGCGGCGGCACCGTCTGTTCAAGGCGGCTGAAGGAGGATCTGTCCGGCCCTGCAGGGGACGCTCATACCCTCTTTGCCGCCCGGGATGCTGTCTGGACGAAAAAAATCCGCCATTCCAGCGGCATAGAAGGCCACGTTACCGATGGCCCCTTCATGTACAAGCCCGCAAACGGACAATTATGGATGCTGTGGTCCAGCATGTCGGAAACGGGCTATGCCATCGGCCTTTCCATCAGCGAAAGCGGCCACATCCTGGGCCCCTGGCATCAGCAGGAAAAGCCCCTGTACAGCGGCGACGGCGGCCACGGCATGGTTTTCAGAGGTGCCGATAACGTGCTGCGCCTTGCCATCCATACGCCCAACCGCACACCTGACGAACGTCCCATCTTCCTCCCGGTGAAGGAGGCATCAAACGGGCTCGTGCTCGCATAAGGAGAATTTTTGTATGCAATGGATCCATGTACGGCTGGACGGCCCCGGCGGCGTAGCCATGCCCAAGCCACAACTGGAATCGGTATACGCAAGCACTTTGGATTTTGAGCCTGACGAGCGCCGGCAGCGCCTGTTGCCCGACGGCACGGTGGAGCTGGCGGTCACCCGCACGCCCTATATGGTGCATGCCAAACTCAGCCTGCCGCTGTACGGCAGCATCTGGGTCATGGCCGACAACCTGGGAGAAGGGTATACGGGCGATTTCGTGGATTTTGTCAGCGAGGCCACCCGCACCTATCTCCGGGAAGCAAAAATACACAGCGAAGGCATCGTCCTCTCCCCCGCCGCCCAGGGCCATATATACGCCGCCCAGGAGCTTGCCCATTTAAGTGACCGGGGTGTGAGCACGCCGGAAAACAGGCTTTATGCCCTGTCCCACGCCATTTACGCCGCGGAAGCCGCTTTGTTTGAAAGCGCGCAGCAAAAAGCCTTCGCCTCTCCCAGAGATGATCTCCTTCTGGGCTGCAATTTTGCCCGCTTCACCTCCCCCGGTGCACGCTATGCCAAATTCTTTGCCCAGGCCTTTGATTTTGCCACGCTGCCCTTTTACGCCGGCCGCACTGCGCCCGAAAAGGACCGTTACGATTACGCCTATATCGACGCGGCGCTGGATTTTTTGCTCAGCAAAAGCATTACCCCCAAGGGGCATCCCCTGTGGTTCGGCCACCAAAGCGTCAATCCCCCATGGCTATTCGGCCAGCCCTTTGAAACGCTTGCACAAAGCGCCCGCGCCATTGCCCGCCACCATGTGGAGGCATACAAGGGCCGCATCGGGCTATGGGATGCCATGAACGAAGCCCACGACTGGGCCAACTGCTTCGAGCTGACCCAACCGCAACTGATCGAGCTGACGCGCGTCTGCTGCGACGCGCTGCATGAGGCCAACGATAGCGCCACCGCCATCGTCAACATTTGTCTGCCCTTTGCCGAATATGTGGCGGGCCGGTATACCTGCTACGGCGCCCTGCCGGAGCATCTGCGTTCCCCCTTGGCCTATTTCCGCGCCCTGCTGGAGGCGGATGTGAAGTTTGACGTGGTGGGTATCCAGCTATACTTTCCCGCCCGGGATATGGTGGCGGTAAACCGCATGCTGAACGTATTCGCTTCCCTTGGCAAACCCATCCACATCACCGAGATGGGCGTAAACGGCGGCACCCGCGGCGCTGCCGGCCCTGCGGGCAGCAACTGGTCCCAGCTTTCCATGTCGGAAGGCACCTGGCACGGCGGCTGGAATGAGCGTACCCAGGCCGACTGGATGGAGCAGTTTTATACGATCGCCGCCGCCCGCCCGGAGATCAGGGCGCTCACCTGGTGGGACTTCATCGAACCCTCCTTCTCCGGTAACGGGGCTTTTCTGTATGAAGACGAAAATCCCCGGGAAATCTTCTTCCGCCTGCTGGCGCTCAAGAGCAGGCTTCAAAAGAAGAAGCAATACGATTCAAAGATATAAATGCATCAATGAGTACCAGCCCATTGAATACAAACAGCCCCCTCCCGCTGTCATCCCGAAGGAGCGGAGTGATGAAGGATCTTGGCCTTGCGTAAGGGGCCAAGATCCTTCACCTCGTTCAGGATAACAGCCTGTAGGGTTAAGTTTGTTTTCAGGCCCTATGCCTGTTTTCCCAAAGCAGCTAAGCGCACATCAGCTTCCAAGCGCCTGGTAATTGGATATCAAAGCCTCCACATCCCGCTTGTTTACCAGCATGCCGCTCGCCCCGTTGAATTCAGCCATATAGAAGCTGCTGTCATACGGATAAAGGGTCAGCGTCATTTCCTTGAAATTCGTTGTGTTGCGCTGGAAGGTAACCAGAATATACGGCTGCCCGGAGGGGGCCTTGTCCGTTTCCTTCTCCTTCTCCAAGGAGATCAGCGAAGTATAGAAGCGCTTGAAGGCGGATTCCCCTATCTCCCCATCCCCCAGCCTGTATACGGTGTCCGTGGTAGTCTTGCCATCCGCATCCGTGGTTTTGGTCCGTTGGATGGTGAAATTGCTGACCTTGGTATCCATGGAAACGGTAAGCGCATCCACGGTATCGATGGGGATCAGACAGATCTGGTCCGGGCGCAGGTTCCCCCTGTCCAGCTCCGTAAGCTTCGTATAAGTATCGCCGCTGATGATGAATACCCGCTTGGAGCCGGAATGGCGCATGTAATAGGAGCCATCCTCCGCTTTCCTGCCCAGGAAAATAGTAAGCTGCTTGGGCTCCTCTACCGTGATGGTCTCCATTTCCGGCGTGGGAGAAGGCGTGGCCTCCGCCGCTGTGTTTGCCCCTTCCGCCGCCCCCTCCGGCAAGACGGCAGGCGTTCCATCCGGCCCAGCAGTCTGTGCAGCCTTGGGCACAGTCTCCTGGCGGGAAACGGTGTAATCCACAGTGATCACGGCTGCCGGCGCATCCAGCCCATAGGCGGCCAGCTCTTCCCCGGCGGCGTCATAATCCGCCGTGCCCTTGGGGGCAATGCCGGTCACGCTGCCAAGATACGCGCTGACCTTTTCCCCCTCCAGCGGTGCCAGGGAAGCATTTTCTTCTTCAGCAAACCAGGTGTATATGCTGGAATACGATGCATCGGAGCCATTGGGGAAGTAACGGAGCGTCAGCTTTTTGTCCGGGGCATCATAGGCAAGCTTGCTGATTGCGGAAGCTTCTATGGCCGGGAAGGCTTCGTCTGCAATCAGGCCATACAGCTTGCTGCTGAACTTGGAGGCAGCGGAAGATGAGACCGTATACACCGTCTGGCCGCCTTCCGCGCACGCATACGTATCATTCGTAGTGGTGTTCTTGTCCCCAAAGTACAATGTATGCCGGGTACCGTCCGTTAAGACAGCGGTAACGGTGCAGGCGGGCTCCTTCAAGCCGTAATCCTCCGCCTGATCCAGTGTATCGGTCACTTTGCGGCTGGCGGTAAGGTTGCTTAGGGTATCCGCCATGGCGGTGACCAAGCTTTCCCTCAGCGGAAAGGCCGGATCATCAAAGTATTGCCAGTGGTCCTCCGCCCTTACAAAGCGCAGCGTCTCCCCATGTATGGTATATGAGATTTCTTTCAGGCTGTCCTTGTCAAGGGCCAGCATCACAATCTTTTCTTCGGTTGTTTGATCCGCCGCTTCCCTGGCTTCGTTGATGCTCTTGAGCACCAGGGTGCCCGCGATGAAAACGGCAAGAACCGCGGTCAGCAGCAGCAACCGTTTCCCCTTTTTCATCAGCGCTTCCTCCTCTTGACAAAAACGAAGATGCCAATACCGATCACAGCAAGCGGCAGCAGCACGGTGATGGCAATGCTCCACATGCCAGCCTCTCCGCCGGGTACGGTGATCTGCTGGCTCATCAGGCTCTTGGAGCGGATGGAAATGCTGTTTGCCCGCTCACACATCCAGCCCAGGGCATTCAGGAACAGATCGGTATTGGCGCCGGACACCATCTGGTTGACGGAGCTGTCCAGGAATTTGCTGGTGCCGAACCAAACCAGCTTTGTTTCCTTGCCCTCAAACCTCTCTGTAATCGCCACGCCGATATCAAAGGGGCCGTCTATATCGCCGCTTTCCTTCTCCATGGTGGTGGCGTTATAGGCGTTTGGCTTGGCATAAGCGGCGTTTGATGTTTTCAGCAGGCTTTTTATCGCAAGCGTGCCGCGGTAGCTGTCCAGCGTTTGAATGCCGTGAGCTACGGGCATGAGCGCATATAGCTTGCCGCTTGATAGGGGCGAAGTGATCTCATGGGATTGAATATTGGGCAGCAGGTAGTGGGCATATCCGCGGATGCTGTTATTCGCGTCCCCTTCCATCACAATGCCGTCCGCCGCGCGCACGCCGTAGTTTTCCATCAAGGCTGCCAAGACCGGCATCCTCTTGTCGCTGTAATCGGTCAGCAAAAGCAGATGGCCGCCGTTTTCCAGATAAGCCAATATTTTTTCCGATTCTTCCTGGCTCAAATCGGAAGCAGGGGCATAGAGGACCACGCAGGAAGCATCCTCCGGCACAGCCTCCAAGGATAAAAGGCTCAAGGGCTTGAGCGTCATGTTTTCCTTGGTGACGGCACCGCTGAGCTCAGAAGACAATTCCGTCTCGCCATGGCCGCTGAGCGTATATATCACAGGCAGGTTGGTGCTGGTCACATAGTCGATGGCGCTGGTCAGGGCGTTTTCCCCGTCAAAATTCACTTCGTAGTTTCCGGTGTTATAGTAGCTGGAGTAGTCATACACATAGATCTCACTGTTTTTGACCACCTGATTGCGCAGGGCACCTTCCACGATCACGCTGTTGTCGCTGAGCGTTTCGGCAGTGTATTTGGATACGAATTTTGGCGATGTGACCGGGTCCACGGTGGATACGGTGATCTTGCTGCTCAGCGCCTTGTAGCGGGAAAGGAGCTCGCTTACCGTCTTATCCTCCTTGCCGCTTTGGGTGACCAGGTACAGTGTGACCTCCGTATCAAGGCCCTTCAAAATATCGGTTGTCTGCTGGGAGATGGTATACAGTTGCTGGTTGGTGGTATCCAGCTTGGTATAGGTGGCGGGCACCTGATCCACAAACAGGTTAACGGCGATCACTGCGCCCACCAGCAGCAGGGAAACCAGTATGGCGTAGCCGCCGCTGCGAAAAGCCTTGGTGTGAAAGGATGAACCGCACCTTCGGGCTTCCCGCGGCCTGGTTTGACCATCCTGTCTTTTATTGAGCCATTTCATATGCCGTCCCTCCTTTCATTAGCTCCATCTTCTCTTTTCCACGGACTGAACCGTGAAAAATACAAAGAGCAGCGCAACGGAGATGAAGTACACCAAAGACGTTATGTCAAACATGCCGTTGATGAAATTATCCAGCCGGTCAAATACCGCCAGCGCCCCCAGCCCGCCGGAAAACACGCCCTCCAACAGCGCGGGCCGCCATGAATACAGAATGTACAGCGGTACTTCCGCCACCACGCCGGCAAAAATGGCCGCCGTCCAGTTTT